>JABFXD010000579.1 GCA_013361925.1 Streptomyces sp.
CGACAACGGCATCGTCGCCGGCTGGACCGCCGCGTCCGCCTTCGGCGAGGCCCTGAAGAAGGCCTGCAAGAACAAGGACCTCACCCGTGAGGGCGTCGACCGGGCCCTGCTGACGATCAACGACTTCGACCTCGGCTTCGGCCCCGCCCAGGACTTCACCGACCCCAAGTCCTCGTCCTCCCGGGAGAGCGTGATCCTCCAGCCGGACAAGACCGTCACGGGCGGCATGAAGGTCGTACGGGAGGCGAAGGCCTCCGAGGCGGCGGAGACGTACAGCCCCTGAGGAAACGGAGAGGGCCCGAACCGGGATCGGTTCGGGCCCTCTCTCATGAAGCCGTTACGGCAGCTGTGCCGCGCGTGCCTCGCGACGGTTGTCGCGGAAGTTGTTCACCCGGCGGGCCGTGGCGAACAGCGGGATGACCGCGCCCATGACCAGCTGGAGCGCACAGCCGGTCTGGAGGAGCAGCTGACCGCTCGGGGCGTCGAACGCCCAGCCGGCCAGCAGACCCATCGCCGCGACGATCCAGGCGAGCATCGCGACCGCGAGGCGACCTCGCGGCTTCGGGTACTCGACCCGGCTCACCATCAGCCAGGCGGTGCCCAGGATCGCCAGGAGCGTCGCCACGAAGGGCAGCTCCAGGAGGACGATCGAGACCACCGTCAGCGCGCCGAACGGCGAGGGCATGCCCTGGAACATCCCGTTCGGCGGTGTCACGCACGAGAACCGCGCGAGTCTCAGCACCACGGCCAGGAGCACCACGATCGCCCCGACCGCGGCCACCCGCTGATGCGCGTCGTCCGCGACCATGCCGTAGACGAGGACGAAGTACGCCGGTGCCAGACCGAAGCTGATCAGGTCCGAGAGGTTGTCCAGCTCCGCGCCCATGGGGGAGGAGCGCAGCTTGCGCGCCACCAGGCCGTCGAACAGGTCGAAGACCGCCGCGCAGAGCATCAGGATGACCGCCGTGGCCGCGCTGTGGCGGGCCATGCCGGATTCCTGGCTGCCGGTGAGGTGCGGGATCAGGATGCCGGTGGTGGTGAAGTACACCGCCATGAAGCCGCACGTGGCGTTGCCGAGGGTGAGGGTGTCCGCTATTGAGAGGCGGAGAGAAAGAGGCATCTCCTCCTCGTCGTCCACCTCGTCGGCCTCGGGCACCCAGCCCGCCTGTGTCTCAGGATCAATCACGGTCAATGCGAGTCACCCCAGCCACGGTCTTCTGACCGACCTCGACCGCGACATCCACGCCCTCGGGCAGGTAGATGTCGACGCGCGAACCGAAGCGGATCAGACCGATGCGCTCACCCTGCTCGACCTTCGTGCCCTGCGGGATGTAGGGGACGATGCGACGGGCCACCGCGCCGGCGATCTGGATCATCTCGATGTCACCGAGTTCGGTGTCGAAATGCCAGACTACGCGCTCGTTGTTCTCGCTCTCCTTGTTGAACGCCGGAACGAACCCACCCGGGATGTGCTCGACCGACGTCACCGTGCCCGAGAGGGGCGCGCGGTTGACGTGGACGTTGAGCGGGCTCATGAAGATCGCGACGCGGGTGCGGCCGTCCTTCCACGGCATGATGCTCTGCACCACACCGTCGGCGGGCGAGATGACCCGGCCCGTGGCGATCTCGCGCTCGGGGTCGCGGAAGAACCACAGCATGCCCGCCGCGAGCGCGGTGGCGGGCACGGCGACGGCCTTGGCGGCGCCGGACCTGCGCGCGCGCACCAGGCTGAGGGCTGCGGTGGCGACGGTCGGGAGAAGCCACGGCGATGCTCCGCGTGCGAGGCGTACGCCGGCGAGGCTGTCGCGAGGTGCAGAGGTTTGGCTGTGGGGCATGGATGACCTTCGTAGCGGATGATGCCGCGCTGTGACGGGGGACGGCGGCTTTCCGGGGATCGTACCGGTCGGTGACCACAACTGGGCAAGCCAGGAAGCGGAGTCGGCGGCCGAAGAGTGTTGACGGGGTGTGACCTTCTTCTCCAAGAAAACACCCCGTATCCGGACATCTAGCCCTGGAATCGATACTCTTCGAGCAGCCTGCGACCGATGATCATTTTCTGGATCTCGGCGGTACCTTCACCGATGAGCAGCATCGGTGCCTCTCGGTAGAGGCGCTCGATCTCGTACTCCTTGGAGAAGCCGTAGCCGCCGTGGATCCGGAAGGCGTCCTCGACGACCTCTTTGCAGTATTCGGAGGCCAGGTACTTCGCCATCCCTGCTTCGAGGTCGTTTCGCTCCCCGGAGTCCTTTTTGCGTGCCGCGTTGACCATCATCGCATGCGCGGCCTCGACCTTGGTAGCCATCTCGGCCAGCTTGAACTGGATCGCCTGGTGCTGGGCGATCGCCTTGCCGAAAGTGTGACGCTGCTGGGCATACGAGACGCCCAGCTCGAACGCACGCTGAGCGACACCGCAGCCACGCGCCGCCACATTGACGCGGCCGACCTCGACGCCGTCCATCATTTGGTAAAAACCTCGGCCGGTCTCGCCGCCGAGCACACGGTTGGCCGGAATCCGCAGGCCATCCATGATCAGCTCGGTGGTGTCGACGCCCTTGTACCCCATCTTGTCGATCTTCCCGGGGATGGTGAGGCCGGGGCGGACCTCTCCGAAGCCGGGCTCCTTCTCGACGAGGAAGGTCGTCATCGACTTGTGGGGCGCGGTGCCCTCGGGGTGTCCTTCATCACTTCGGACGAGAACGGCGACCAGACTTGACGTTCCGCCGTTCGTCAGCCACATCTTCTGGCCGTTGAGGACGTACTCGTCGCCGTCCTTGACCGCCTTGGACGTGATGGCCGACACATCGGAACCCAGCGCCGGCTCCGACATCGAGAACGCGCCACGGATGTCACCGGCCGCCATGCGCGGCAGGAAGTGGTCCTTCTGCTCCTGCGTGCCGTGCTGCTTGAGCATGTAGGCCACGATGAAGTGGGTGTTGATGATGCCGGAGACCGACATCCACCCACGGGCGATCTCCTCGACGCACAGCGCGTACGTCAGGAGCGACTCGCCCAGACCGCCGTACTCCTCCGGGATCATGAGCCCGAACAGGCCCAACTCCTTGAGCCCGTCGACGATCGCTTGCGGGTACTCGTCGCGGTGCTCCAGCTCGGTGGCGACCGGGATGATCTCCTTGTCCACGAAGTCGCGGACGGTGGAGAGGATTTCCTGCTGGATGTCCGTCAGACCGGCGGTCTGGGCGAGGCGTGCCATCGGGCTCAGCCCTCCTGAAGTTCCGGGCGGCCGGGCTGCTCGCCGCCGCGCTCCTTGATGTACGTCTCGGTCGGCACCATGACCTTGCGGCGGAACACGCAGACCAGCGTGCCGTCCTGCTTGTAGCCCTTGGTCTCGACGTAGACGATCCCGCGGTCGTTCTTCGACTTCGACGGCCACTTGTCCAGCACGGTCGTCTGGCCGTAGATCGTGTCGCCGTGGAAGGTCGGCGCCACGTGCTTCAGCGACTCGATCTCCAGGTTGGCGATCGCCTTGCCGGAGATGTCCGGGACGGACATGCCGAGCAGCAGGGAGTAGATGTAGTTCCCGACGACGACGTTCTTGCCGAAGTCCGTCGTCTTCTCCGCATAGTTGGTGTCCATGTGGAGCGGGTGGTGGTTCATGGTGAGGAGACAGAACAGGTGGTCGTCGTACTCCGTGACCGTCTTGCCCGGCCAGTGC
>JABFXD010000416.1 GCA_013361925.1 Streptomyces sp.
GCATGACGAAGGGGGCGCCCCCAAAAGCCTCTTGCGGCTCCTCGGGCGCCCCCTTCCCGCTCGCGTCACTTGCTCAGGTACGCCCAGAACTCGTCGAAGGAGAGCACCTTGTCGCCGTTGAGGTCACGGGTCTTGATGATCACCTCGGCGACCGACTCGGTGACGTTCCAGTCGCCTTCCTGAGCGAGGGCGGTCTTGAACTCCGCGGCGGTGATGAAGCCGTCACCGTCCGTGTCGATCCGCTCGAAGTCCTTGCGTGCCTCGTCGATGTTCGCCACCGATCCGCCCCTTTTCGTCGTACCTTGCTTGGCTTGTTGCCGGGGGTCAGATTAACCGGCGGTCCGAGAGCGCAGCGCGGCGACCACCCACGCGAACTCCTCCTCGTACGCCGCCTGCGGTCCGAGCCCCGCCACCGCCGCCCACAGCCGGCGGTAGCGGGCCACCCGCACGTTGGAGCCCGCCTCCAGCCGGGTCAGCACCTCGGTCGGGTCCGCGTCGCCGAGCAGCCCCCGCAGCAGGTCGGCGGCCTCGGGAGCATCCGGCGCGATCCCCCGCTCCAGCGCCTCCCCCGCGAGCTGCACCAGGCGGCTCATGAACCACAGCGAGGTGCCCGCGGGGACGTCCGGGCCGCGGTCGGCCGCGTTGAACTCGATCATCCTGCGCATCAGCGTCCGGAACTCGGGGTCCTGCATCATCTCGGCGAGCTCGACCCACGCGTCGACCTGCTCGGGCGTCGGGTCGTCCGGCAGATCCGCCGGGGCGAACCGCAGCCGCGTGCGGATGTCGGGGTCGGCGGTGTCGAGCCCGTCGAAGATCTCCGTCGTGAAGTCCTCGACGATCCGGGCCCGTTCGGCCGCCGACAGCCGTGCCAGCTTGTTCATGAGCGTCATCTCCTCTGCGGTCGAACCGCGTCGCGCCACGGTCGACAGCACCGCCCGGGTCACCTTCAGCGAACGGATCTGCGCGTCCAGCGCCGTCACATGCGCCGCCGCCACCTCCGCGACGGTCCGCTCCCCGTCCAGCACCTTCCGTACGTCGTCCAGGCCGAGGCCCAGCTCGCGCAGGGTGCGGACCAGTTCCAGGCGGGCGGCGCACGAGGTGTCGTAGAGCCGGTAGCCCCCGGCGGAGCGGGTCACCGGCACGAGTACGCCCTCGTCGGACCAGTAGCGGATGGTCCGGACCGTCAGGCCCGTCGCCCGGGCCAGCTCGCCGATGGTGAGAAGTCCGGTGCCGTCGTCGATCATGTGTGTGAGTCTGGGCCTTCCAGTGGGTGGAGACTCAAGGGCGGGTGCGGTGGAGACTCTTCGGGACATTCTCGACGCGGCGGCCCGCGGGGTCTTCCCGCCGGCGGACGGCCGTACGACGGTCGTGCCGCAGGCGTCACCCCGGGACGCGGGGGTGCTCGCCTTCACCGCGCACTCCGTCGTCTTCACCGACGAGGATCCGGACTGGGTGCACGAGACGCTGCGCGGGCTGGACTGCGATCCGCTCGCCGCGACCATGAACCCGCGGTTCCTGGCGGCCTTCCTGGAGCGGACCGGGCGTAGGGCCGAGACGATCGACACGATGCTGGTCGGTCCGCCCCTGTCCGGCGAACCGCCGCTCGCGCTCAGGGAGATCGAGGACGCCGGTCATCCGCGGATCGTCTACGCGCGCGGGCGCCGTGACGAGGTGCGGGCCTGGACGGCGGACGGCGGGGTGCTCGTCATGGGGCGCGGGATCGGTGGCCGCCTGGAGGTCTCGGTCGAGGTCGACGAGGGCGTACGGCACCGGGGGCTGGGGCGGCTGCTGGTGACGGCCGCCCGGCAGCTCGTCGCCGAGCCGCTGTGGGCGCAGGTCGCGCCGGGGAACGCCCGCAGCATGCGGGCGTTCCAGGCGGCCGGTTACCGGCCGGTGGGGGCGGAGGTGCTGCTGCTCAGTGCCACGCCTCGTAATGCGGGTTGCTCTGACAGCCGCTCATGATCTCGACCTTGGTGGTCTTGTTCACCGGGCAGACGCCGATGATGTACTTCCGGGCGATGCCGCCGGGGAAGGCCACCTCGACCTGGTCGGCCCATTTGTGGGTGTCGCCGATGGTCTTGTTGACGTCCACGCCGCCGGGGGCGTCGATGTAGTAGTTGTAGCCGGACTTCCACCACGTCTTGTACAGGTCGTGGTCGTAGGTCGTGGAGACGTACGGGGAAGGCTGGTTGACCAGGACGTACTTCTCGATGTCGTACTGGCCGTCGACGACGTCCTTCGGCTTGAAGCCCTCCGCGAAGACGATCTCCGGGCCGCGGCCGTCGCTGCGGTAGAGGGTGCCGCAGCTCTTGCGCCAGACCGGCTCGGGGGTGATGCGGCTGACGTCGACGGTTCGGTCGGCGGCGGCCTTGATCGGGTCGTCGAACTGGACCTTGCAGTCAGGGGTCGTGGGGGCCTTCGAGGGAGCGGTGGCCGCGGTGGTGGCGAAGACGGCGGCGAGGGACAGGACGGCGGCAGCGGCACGCCGCCGCAGACGAGTGGTGATCATGGGAGCACCCTCCCGGCCCGGGCCGGTCGGGTTGCGGATCTTCACTCGTGCGGCGGCGTGTCAACTGACCGAAGATCAGCGGAAGATGCCGGTGTGGCCCAGTGAGTAGCGTCCGGGCTGCGGGTAGACGGCGAGCCCGTGGGGGCCGCTGCCGACCTTGATGCGGGCCAGCTGGGTGCCGGTGCGGGTGTCGATGGCGTACACCTCGGCGTCGTAACGCCCCGACAGCCACAGCACCTTGCCGTCGGCCGAGACACCGCCCATGTCGGGGCTGCCGCCGTCGGGCAGACGCCACTTCTTCGTCACCTTGTCCTGCGCGAAGTCCCAGACGGAGATGGTCCCTTCTCCCCGGTTGGAGACGTACATCTCGCGCGAGTCGCGGCTGACGTACAGGCCGTGGGTGCCCTTGCCGGTGGGGATGAGCTTCGGCTTGCCGAACGTGGCGCCGTCGAGGACCCACATGCCGTCGGCCATCATGTCGGCGACGTAGAACCGCTTGCCGTCGGGCGAGATCTTCACGTCCTGCGGCATGGCTCCGCGGAAGGGGAGCTTCTGCTGTCCGACGACCTTCATCCTCTCGGTGTCGACCTTGAGCAGTTCGCCGCTGAACTCGCAGGACACGATGAAGTACCGGCCGTCGAGGGAGAAGTCGGCGTGGTTGACGCCGTAGCAGGTGACCGGGACGGTCTTCTTGCGCTCCATGGTGTGCGGGTCGCGGAAGACGAGTTCGCGGTCGAGGGAGGCCATGACGACGGCGTACTTGCCGTTGGGCGTGAAGTAGAGGTTGTACGGGTCGTGCACCTCGACCGGCTTGCCCGCCTTCCCGGTGCTCGGGTCGATGGGGGTGAGGGTGTGGCCGCGGTTGTTGTTGACCCACAGGGTCTTCATGTCCCAGGAGGGGACGACGTGTTGGGGCTGGCGGCCGACATGGATCGTCTCGATGATCCGGTACGTCTTCGGGTCGATGACGGAGACCGTGTCGGACTCGGTGTTGGGGACGTACACCCGCGACGGGAAGTCCTTGACGACCGGGGAGAGTTTGTTGGGGCGGTCGGCGGCGTAGACGTCCTGCGGATCGAGGACCGGCGGCATGCCGGGCAGTCCGTGGACGGGCTTCTTCTTCGGCGGCGCGGGGACGGCCGCCTGGGTGGGAGCCGC
>JABFXD010000868.1 GCA_013361925.1 Streptomyces sp.
CGAGCGGTACAACCCGAAGTACGGCGATTACCGGGGGACCAAGCAGCCGGGCTACTACTACAAGAAGGCCCAGGACATCACGGGGCGACTGCCGGGCTTCCTGGAGCTGGACCTGGGCCCGGGCTACGGCCAACCCGGCTGGGCGGTGGGCCAGGCCCGCTCCTACAACGGCTCCTGGCCGAGCTGCCGCCGTGACTGGGGATACGTCGAGGACGCCGTGGACCTCGCCGTCGGCGTGTGGGCGGGCCTGCCACGGGCGGCCGACGGCTCCTACCGGTCCTCCGGCACCCACACCGAGTGCCTCTCGGGCGCCCAGGTCTCGCTCCCCGACAACGGGGGCGCTCCGGCGGGGCTTGTCGGATTCTCCTTCCACCAGCCCTACCCCGGCAGCCCCGTCAAGGGCTTCGAACAGACCAAGTTCCGCAACTCCCCCGGCGCCGACGACCCCGACTGGTTCCGCCGGGTGGTCACCGCGGACAGCCCGGAACACCGGGCCCTGCTGCACGACCTCGACTTCCTGGCGGACCACCTCGGCTACCTCGCGGACCAGGGAGTGCCGGTACTGCTGCGCCCGTACCACGAGATGAACACGGCCCCGGGCCACGGATTCTGGTGGGCGGGCCAGGACCCGGCCGCCTTCCACCGGCTGTGGCGGCTGACGTACGACCACCTGGTGCACCGGCGCGGCCTGCACAACCTGCTCTTCGTCTGGGCGCCGAACTCCTGGCACGGCGGCTCCGTGCGCGACCCGCACGCGTACTACCCGGGCGGTCGCTACGTCGACGTGGTGGGCGTCGACGACTACAGCGACACCCCGGCCGAGCCCTACGGCGGGGGTGCCTGGACCGAGGTCTGGTATCGCGGGCTGGAGCGGTACCGCAGGCCGCGGATCATGGCCGAGTCCTTCCACGTACCGCTCAACGCGGCCCAGCCGGAGACCCTGAGCCGGACGCCGTGGGTGCTGTGGACGGTGTGGGGCCAGGCGTTGTCCTACGAGAACCTCTCCGCTCCCCGGCACAGGAACACCGCGGCCGATGTGCGCCGCACCTACGGATCACCGCGGACGATCACCAGCGGTGATCACTTTCAGGCCAGTGACGCCTCGTGACGCCTCGTACAGGTCACCACACAAGACGTAACTTGATTAACTTTTGAACACATCCTCCTCACAAGCGTTCCCTGTATCGGACACATATGCGAGGATCGGTGGCCTATTCGGTCAGTGGTCCGGGCGCCTGGGGGGGCATCTGAGCGGCAGCTGACCGAGGCGCCAGAGAAGGCGTTGAGGGGGATTGGGCCCGGAACAACAAGGACGTCGTGGTGCGCTGACGCGCGCCGTGGCCGAGATCCGTCGTTGCCTCAACGCACCACCGATCTCACAGGAGTTCCGCAGCCGTCATGACATCGACACTGGTCGACGGGGGGGTGCCGCAGTATTCGCGGCACAATCAGAAACTCGCCAAGCGCACCGCGTCCTGGAAGCCGGGCATTCTCCCGTTCCTGTTGCCCTTCGTGCTTCTGACCGCGTTCGGACTGTGGAGCTACAGACCCAGTTCGTCCCTGATGAGCTGGATCCTGACCGTCGTCTGGTCACTGCCGGTGGCCGGTGTGATGGTCGGCATCCAAGGTGCTCTGCTGATCCGCCGACGGGTCCGCAAGAGCGATCAGATGACTCCGCCGGCACCCGCCGAGCAGGACTTCCTGATCGCGCTGTGCCCGACCATCGGGCGGCATGACACCTACCCGGCGCTGGAGCGCTCGATCCTCTCCTACGTCGAGCACCTGCCGGAGTACTTCCCGTACATGCGGGTCGACATCCTCACCGAGGAGGGCTGCGAGGCCACCGAGGCCATCGACCGGCTCGCCGCGTCCCACCCGCTGATCCGGGTGATCACCGTCCCCAAGGACTACGTCCCGGCCAACGGCACCCGCTTCAAGGCGCGCGCCAACCACTACGCCCACGAGCTGCGCATCGCCGAGGGCGAGGCCCTGGACTACGTCTGGGTGCTGCACATGGACGACGACACCGGTGTCGGCCCCGACACCGCCTCCTCGCTGGCCCAGTTCATCAACCGGCAGCGCCGTGCCCACCCCGACGAGGCCAAGCACATGGCCCAGGGCATCCTCACGTACCCCCGCGAGAACGCGGTCAACATGTTCACCTGGCTCGCCGACGCGGTGCGCCCCGCCGACGACATCGCCCGCTTCCGGGCGCTGACCGGCATGGGCACCCCGGCCGCCGGAGTGCACGGCGAGCTGCTGGTGCTACGCGCGTCCATCGAGGCGGAGATCGGCTGGGACTTCGGCCCCAAGGAGATCGTGGAGGACGCCCGGCTCGCGCTGACCTTCTGCCGCAAGTACCCGGGCCGGAGCGACTGGTTCAACGGTCGCTGCTACGGCGCCTCGCCCGCCACCGCCGCCGACTTCGTCAAGCAGCGCGACCGCTGGGCCTGGGGTCTGGTGGCCCTCTGCTTCAACCGGGCGGTGCCCCTGCGCTACCGCTGGTTCCTCTCGATCTGCGTGGCCACCTGGATCCTCGGCCCGCTCCAGCACATCGGTGCCGTGCTCCTCATCGGCTGGCTCTTCAACGACATGAACACCTCGCCGGTGACCCAGTCCGTCACGATCCTCTGGGCCCTCAATTTCGCCTACGTGATCTGGACCTACTGGGAGGGGCTGCGGCTGAACGCCCTCGCCTCGGTCAGCGGTCGACGCAAGTGGTGGGAGCCGATCGTCGTGGTCGCTCTCATCCCGGTCTTCTCGATCATGGAGGGGCTCGGTGGCTTCAAGGGCTTCCTGAAGTTCGTCCGGCGCGAGGAGAACAAGTTCGTCGTGATCGCCAAGCCCGCCTGACCCCGGAAGACCACTGACATGCGTTCACGACTGCCTCTGCTTGCCATTTTCCCGGTGACCGTCCTCACCGTGGTGCTGGGCACCCCCTTCCTCTTCGGCGACCATCCGGTGCGCTGGGAGGCGGGCTCGAAGCTGCCCACCCTCGTCCTGGACGACGCCCCGGAATCCACTAGCCCGGCCGACACCACCGACGTGAAGGCCTCCCCCTCCCCCACCGCCGACCCGCTCAAGGTCGCCGAGCCCTGGAAGAAGGGCATGCCCCAGTGGGGCGTACAGCTCTACTGGGAAGAGGAGAAGACCAAGCGCTCCGACGCGTTCATCGAGAAGCAGGCCGAGAAGCACGCCAAGTACCTCATCGGCCTGGGTGCCAACTCGGTGTCCGTCTCCTTCCCCTTCTACATCGAGAGCCGCACGTCCAACGTGCTCTCGGAGGGGGCCAAGACACCGTCCCCGGCGCGTGTCGAGCGCGTGCTGAAGGTGTTCAAGGACGCCGGTTTCCGCACCACCCTCCGCCCGATCATGGACGAGGGGAGCCTGAAGCAGGCGAACGGCTGGCGCGGCAACATCGAGCCCGACTCCCGCTCCGCCTGGTTCGCCTCGTACAAGGAGCTCGTCACCCCGTACCTCAAGGTCGCCGACAAGGCGAAGACGAACACGTTCGTCATCGGTACCGAGCTCAACTCCCTGGAGGGCGACGTCGGCTGGGAGCCCCTGGTGTCCTCCGCCGAGAAGAGCTTCTCCGGCGAGGTCTCGTACGACGCCAACTGGGACAACTACGTCCGCGGCCGCATCAGCATGCCGGTCA
>JABFXD010000661.1 GCA_013361925.1 Streptomyces sp.
TCCGCCGACCCGAAGCCGACGGCGACCAAGACCGCGACCAGTCCGGTCACCCACCCCTCCGTCTCGGCGAAGCCCACCGACGAGCCCACCACCAGCTCGCCCAACCCGTCGGTCACCCCGCCGACCACCCCGCCCGGTCCGTCCGACTCCCCGGCCGGCGGCAGCGCCGGCACCGGTACGGACAACGTCGCCGACGGCGCGAACACCGCGTCCGGCCGCTCCACCGCACCATCCCTGGAGAACACCCTCTGATGGCATCCCGCTCAAGCCGTCCCGGGCCCGCGACCGGAGCCCGTGACGGCTCCCGTCGCCGTCTGCCCCTGCGCCTGCTGCTGCCGCTGCTCGTCCTCGTCGCGATGACCGCGATGCTGATGCTGCGCGGCTACGTCCACAGCGAGATCCTCGCCGACTACCGGGTGGCGCCCGCGACCGCCAACGACAAGGTGCCGCAGGACATCCTCAAGGGCGGCCCGGTCATCGACACCCGCAGCGGCCGCAGCACCAGCATGACCGTGCCGGACGACAGCGTCGTCCTCACCTTCGACGACGGCCCGGACCCCACCTGGACCCCGAAGGTCCTCGACACCCTGAAGAAGAACAACGCGCACGCCGTCTTCTTCATCACCGGCACCATGGCCTCCCGCTACCCGGACCTCGTCCGGCGCATGGTCGACGAGGGCCATGAGATCGGGCTGCACACCTTCAACCACCCCGACCTGTCCTACCAGTCGACGAAGCGCATCGACTGGGAGCTCTCCCAGAACCAGCTCGCGCTCGCGGGCTCGGTGGGCATCCGCAGCTCGCTGTTCCGGCCGCCGTACTCCTCCAAGGCCGCGAACATGGACAACAACTCCTGGCCGGTCACCGAGTACATCGGCAGCCGCGGCTACATCACCATCGTCAACGACACCGACAGCGAGGACTGGCGCAAGCCGGGCGTGGCGGCGATCGTCCGCAACTCCACGCCCAAGGCCGGGCACGGCGGGATCGTCCTCATGCACGACTCCGGCGGCGACCGGCACCAGACGGTCCAGGCGCTGGAGCAGCTCCTCCCGCAGCTGAAGGAGAAGGGCTACAAGTTCCAGAACCTCACCGAGGCCCTGCACGCCCCGAGCGCGCACACCCCGGTCACCGGCCCGGAGTTGTGGAAGGGCAAGGCCTGGGTCTTCCTCGTCGACGCCTCCGACAACATCACCGGCGTCCTGGTCGTCGGCCTCGCGGTCATCGGGTTCCTCGTCTTCGCCCGCTTCGGACTGATGCTGCTGCTCTCCGGCATCCACGCCCGCCGCACCCGCCGCCCCGGCTTCCGCTGGGGCCCGCTGCCGGTCACCGAACCGGTGTCGGTGCTGGTGCCGGCGTACAACGAGGCCAAGTGCATCGAGAACACCGTGCGTTCACTGATGCGCAGCGAGCATCCCATCGAGGTCGTCGTCATCGACGACGGGTCCAGCGACGGGACGGCCCGGCTCGTGGAAGGGCTCGGGCTGCCCAACGTACGCGTGATCAGACAGCTCAACGCGGGCAAGCCCGCCGCGCTCAACCGCGGCCTGGCGAACGCCCGGTACGACCTGATCGTGATGATGGACGGCGACACCGTCTTCGAACCGGCCACCGTCCGTGAACTCGTCCAGCCCTTCGCCGACCCGCGCGTCGGCGCGGTCGCGGGCAACGCCAAGGTCGGCAACAAGGACACCCTGATCGGCGCCTGGCAGCACATCGAGTACGTGATGGGCTTCAACCTCGACCGCCGGATGTACGACGTCCTGCAGTGCATGCCGACCATCCCCGGCGCCGTCGGCGCGTTCCGCCGCTCCGCCCTGGAGCGGGTCGGCGGCATGAGCGACGACACCCTCGCCGAGGACACCGACATCACCATGGCGATGCACCGGGACGGCTGGCGGGTCGTCTACGCCGAGAAGGCCCGCGCCTGGACCGAGGCCCCGGAGTCCGTGCAGCAGCTGTGGTCCCAGCGCTACCGGTGGTCGTACGGCACCATGCAGGCGATCTGGAAGCACCGCAGGGCGCTGGTGGAACGCGGTCCCTCGGGTCGCTTCGGCCGCGTCGGGCTGCCGCTCGTCTCCCTCTTCATGGTCCTCGCGCCGCTGCTGGCACCCCTGATCGACGTGTTCCTCGTCTACGGGCTGGTGTTCGGGCCCACCGACAAGACGATCCTCGCCTGGTTCGGCGTCCTCGCCATCCAACTGGTCTGCGCCACCTACGCGTTCATTCTGGACCGGGAGCGTCTGACTCCGCTGATCTCGCTGCCGTTGCAGCAGATCCTCTACCGCCAGCTCATGTACGTCGTACTGCTCCAGTCCTGGATCACGGCGCTCACCGGCGGCCGGCTGCGCTGGCAGAAGCTGCGCCGCAAGGGCGGCGTGTCCGCCCCGCCGACCGCGCCCACCGGACACCGGCAGGCCGTGGGCGGGGGGTCCGCCCGATGAGCACGCCGTACTACCCCCCTCCGTCGCAGAAAGCCGTGGACGTGACCGTTCCCCTCGTACCGACCGTCCCCGAGCAGCAGCAGCCGCAACCGGCCGCCCGGCCCAAGGGCCCCGTCCGCGACCGCTACTTCGACCTGCTGCGGGCCCTCGCCCTGTTCCGCGTGGTCCTCTACCACCTGACCGGCTGGGCATGGCTGCCGCTGGTGTTCCCCTCCATGGGCGTGATGTTCGCCCTCGCCGGCAACCTCATGGCGCGCTCGCTGAAGCGCCCCGCCGCCCAGGTCATCAAGAGCCGCATCCGCCGCCTGCTGCCCCCGCTGTGGGTGCTCGGGGTCGTGGGCGTCACCGGCATGGTCGTACAGGGCTGGGGCCCCTCGGACGACGGCCACCCGGGCTGGTGGTGGCTCCATCTCACCTACTGGGTCCTGCCGTTGAGCGACCCGCCGTACGCCGAGGGCCTGCCCGGCATCCACGGCTACCTCGCCGAGAACTGGGCCGTGGACCTCGCCGGACCGCTCTGGTACATCCGCGCCTACCTCTGGTACGTCCTGCTGTCGCCGTTCCTGCTGAAGGCGCTGCGCGCCCTGCCGGTCGCCACGGTCTTCGCGCCGATCGCGCTGTCGGCCGCCTTCGAGTTCGGCTACCTCACCCTGCCCGGCGAGCGGTTCCCCTCCGCCCTCACCGACTTCAGCACCTTCGGCGCCTGCTGGATCCTCGGCATGGCCCACCAGGAGGGCATCCTCAAGAAGCTGCCGCGCTATGTCGTCCCGTCCGTCGCGCCCGCGATCGCCCTGCTGGGCCTCTGGTACGCGACCCGGCACGACTTCTCCCAGGGCAACGACCTCGACAGCATGCCCTTCGCACAGGCCCTGTGGTCCCTGGGCACGGTCATGATCCTGCTGCACGTCAGCCCGTCCTGGTCCGAGTGGCCCAAGCGGCTGCGGCGCTTCGACCGGCCGATCACGCTCCTCAACTCCCGTGCCGTCACGATCTATCTGTGGCACAACACCTGCATCGTCGTCGCCATGACGATCTGGGACCGGCTGTGGGGCATCGATCTGATGTGGCAGCACTTCTCCTGGTTCCTGGAGAGCCCCTGGCCGGTGCTCGTCTTCGCCTGGATCCTCATCGGCAGCTGCATCGTCTGGTTCGGCTGGGCGGAGGACCTCGCCGCCAAGCGCAAGCCGCAGCTGTGGCCGGACGGTTCGCAGG
>JABFXD010000291.1 GCA_013361925.1 Streptomyces sp.
TCGTGCTGGTCGACGTACCGGAGGACTCGCCCGCTGTCACCGAGGAGACCTTCGGGCCGACCGTGGTGATCAACTCCGTGGCGGACGTGGAGGAGGCGGTGGCCCGGGCCAACGCCTCCCGGTACGCGCTGGGGGCGGCCGTGTTCAGTGGCGGCGGGCGCGCCGGTGCCGCGATCGCGGCGCGGCTGCGGGCGGGCGCGGTGTCGGTCAACTCCGTCCTCGGCTTCGCCGCGGTGCCCGCCCTGCCGTTCGGCGGGTCGGGTGACTCGGGCTTCGGCCGGATCCACGGGGCGGACGGGCTGCGGGCCTTCGCGGCGCCGCAGTCCGTCACGGTGCGCAGGTTCGCCGCGCCGGTCGATCTGACGTCGTTCCGGACCCCGGCCGCGGCCAAGGCCCGGGCCATCGCCCTGGCCCGGGCGCTGCACCGGCGGCGCTGAGGGCGCCGGTCAGGCGTCGAGCAGCGGGGCGAGATAGCGGCGGGCGAAGGCGCGCGCCTGCTCCTCGTCGTCCAACTCGATACAGCTGGCCGGGTTGAGGAGGAAGGAGACCGCCACGCGCACCATCAGCTCGGCCACCGGCCGGGGGTCGGACTCGGGCCGGCCCTCGGTCTGCTGGGCGCGGCGCAGATGAGCGGTCAGATAGTCGGTGGTGGCGGCGAGCGACGGTCCGCCCTGCACGGTCATGTACGGCAGCACGACCTCGGGTTCGAGCCGCAGCAGGCCCCCGAAGAGCGGATGGGCCTTGGTGTACCGCAGGGCGACCACGAAGCCCTCGACGACCCGGTCCTCCATGGTCGGCAGCGCGGCGACCGCGGCGTCCAGCTTCTGGAAGAAGCGGCTGCCCTCACGCAGCAGACACGCCTCCACCAGGCCGTCCTTGCTCTGGAAACGCCGGTACACGGTCACCCGCGACACTCCGGCCCGTTTCGCGACGTCGTCCACCGAGGAGCGGCGCAGGCCGAAGGTCGTGAACTGCTCCACCGCGGCGTCGAGGATCTGCCGCGCCAGTTTTTCCTCTGTCTCGGGCCGTGCGATCGCGCGGGCCAGCAGGGAGTCGTTAGCAGAAGTCTTCATGGTGCCTTTCACGGTACCGGCCCATCCCCGGATGGCAACATTGATACATACTCCATCTCTCTGTAGCTCACTGGTCCTGGAGGCCTCATGGGAAGCCGTCTCACCGCCGAGCAGTCCGACTTCGCCGCCGCCGTACGCGACTTCGCCAGGCGCGAGTGCGGCACCCGCGAACAGCGTGAGGCGCTGACCGAGGGCGGACGGGAACCGCACAACCCGAAGATCTACGGCATGCTCGCCGACCTCGGCTGGCTCGGCGTCTGCCTGCCCGAGGAGTTCGGCGGCGCGGGCGGCGGTCTGGCCGACGCCTGTGTCTTCCTGGAGGAGACCGCGTACGGCCTGATACCGGCGGGCGGCTTCGTCACCACCGTCATCACCGCCAAGGCGTACGAGCGGTTCGGCACCGCGGAGCAGCGCCGCGAGGTCCTCACCGGTGCCGCGGGCGGCACGGTGCTCGCCGTCGCCATGTCGGAGCCCTCGGCCGGCTCCGACGTCGGCGCCCTGCGCTGCCGGGCCGAACGCCACCCCGGCGGCGGCTGGCTGGTCAACGGTCAGAAGACATGGATCTCCAACGCCCACCTCGCCCGCAGCATGCTGCTCGTGGCCCGCACCGGCGACGACAAGCACCACGGTCTGACCATGTTCCACGTCCCCATGGACACACCCGGCGTGGAGACACGCGGCATCGAGACCATGGGGGGCCGTGAGGTCAACGACGTGTTCCTCACGGACGTACGGCTGCCGGCCGACGCCGTCGTCGGCGAGGTCGACCAGGGCTGGTCCCAGCTGATGGCGGGGCTGAACTACGAACGGCTCTTCCTGGCCGCCAACATGCTGGGGCTGGCGCGCCGGGCCTTCGACGACGCCGTCGCCTACCTCGGCGAGCGCGAGCAGTTCGGCCGGCCCATCGGCTCCTTCCAGGCGTTGCGGCACCGGGTCGCCGATCTCGCGACGGAGATCGAGTGCGCCCGCCTGCTGGTGCGCGAGGTGGCCGCGGACTGCGACGCCGAACCCGACCGGCTCTTCCCCCGGGAGGCGTCCATGGCCAAGCTCAAGGCCACCGAGACCGCCAAGCGGGTCACCCTGGAATGCATGCAGATGATGGGCGGTTACGGCTACGCCACCGAGTACGGCATGGAGCGCCATCTGCGGGCCGCCGTCGTCTCGACCGTCTACGGCGGGACCAGCGAGATCCAGCGCGACATCATCGGCAAGAGCTACGGACTGTGACCCCGTGAACGAGGGCCGCCGGCCACCCCGCGCGCTGCGGGTGGCCGGCGGCCCTCTTCGGTGCGGCGGCGCTCAGTCGCCGTACAACTGGGCCAGATCCGCCGCGTACTTGTCGTGGATGACCCGTCGGCGCATCTTGAGCGACGGGGTCAACTCCCCTGTCGCCGGGCCCCATTCCTCGCCGAGCAGGTGGAACCGCTTCACCTGTTCGGTCCGGTTGAGCTGTGCGTTGGCGGCGGCGACGGCCCGCTCCACCTCCTGGCGGATCTCCGGGTGTACGACGAGGGCGGCCGGGTCGGTGTCCTCGATGCCGTGCGTGGCGGCCCAGACCGGAGCGGCCTCGGCGTCCAGCACCAGCAGCGCCACGAGATACGAACGGCGGTCGCCGTGCACCAGGGCCTGCCCGATCAGCGGGTGTTCCTTGAGGGTGTTCTCCACCAGCGCCGGGGAGACGTTCTTGCCGGTCGAGGTGATGATCATCTCTTTCTTGCGGTCGGTGATCCAGACATAGCCGTCGTCGTCGACACGGCCGATGTCGCCGGTGCTCAGCCAGCCCTCGTCGTCCAGCGCCGAGCTCACGGAGCCGTCCTCCTGGAGGTAGCCGGCGAAGACCGACTCCCCCCGTACCCGCAACTCCCCGTCCTCGGCCGTGCGCACCTGAACGCTGGAGACGGGACGCCCCACCGAGCCCAGCCGGAACCCGGTCTTGGGACTGTTGGCGGTCGCGACGCCGGTGGTCTCGGTCAGACCCCAGGCGTCCATGATGACGACGCCGAGCCCCGCCCAGAACCGCACCACGTCCAGGGCCATGGGCGCGGAGGCGCTGGCCGCCCAGGTCACCCGGTCCAGTCCGCCCATGGCCAGCAGCGGCAGCAGGACCTCGCGCCGGCAGCGGTCGTACGCCGCCTCCAGCTCCTCGGGCGGCCGCTCGCCGCGTTCGCGGAAGCCGACGTGTTCGCGGGCCACCTCAGCGGCGGCCTCGACGGCCTTCTGCTGCTCGGCCGGCAGGGCGGCGAGACCGGCGCGCACCGCTGCGGCCAGCTTCTCCCAGATGCGGGGCACCCCGAAGAACTGGCGCGGGCGGACCTCACGCACCACGCCCGCCACCGCGGTGGGGTCGGCGCACAGATGGACGTGCGAGGCGCGGTGGCAGGGCAGATAGATGCCGAGCATCCGCTCGGCGATATGGGCGAACGGCAGGTAGCAGATGTGCTCGACATGGGCGGGCAGCTCCACCACCTCGTCCAGCGCCCGGGCGTTGGCCAGCACCTGGGCGTGGGTCAGCACGACACCCTTGGGTTCGCCGGTGGTGCCGGAGGTGTAGACGACGGTCAGCGGATCGTCGGGAAC
>JABFXD010000095.1 GCA_013361925.1 Streptomyces sp.
CCCCGATCACCGTCTGATCGACACCGCCCGCCCGGAGTTGTGGCGGGTGGCGGACGACGACCAGGTGTTCGTGGCGGAGACGGCGGGGCCCCCGCTGATCGCCACGTCACTGCTCCCGCTCCTCCGCCCGGGCCGCATCCGCCCCCTGTACCGCCGCCCCGGAGGCACCGAACCGAACCTGGCGCCAGGGTTGTTGGAGTACCTGGGCGAGCGCCTCGACCACGCCCCTTCCCCCCTCGACGTCCTCGCCTGGATCATGACGGCCGTCCGCCCCGACCTGACCGTTCCGCTCACCGACGACCCCGGACTCTGGGCGCGGGGCGTCGAGTCGGGCCACCGTCTGCTGTGGCTGATGCGCCGCGACGGCGACCGTCCCAAGCTGCCGGGCGGCCGTCGCCCCTACGTCAGAGCGCCCCTCCCCTCCCGTCCCCTCACCCTCCACTACGACCGCGACGAGGAGACCCTCCACCTCGACGAGGGCCGCGTCTCCCCGGTGCCACCGGAGGCGTGGGACTACGAGGTCGCGGGGGCGAGGGTCCTGGAGGAGTGGTTCACGGCGCGCACGAGCGAGCCCGAGCCCGGCACTCTGGCAGCGATCCGCCCGGCGACCTGGACCCGGACATGGACGTCGGAACTCCTGGAGCTGATCACGGTGTTGGCGCTGCTGGCAGAAGTGGACCCGCTTCAGGACGAGTTGACGTCGAGGATCAGAACGACGGACCTGCGCAAGGCGGGCGTCCTGCCGGTACCGGACTCGGCAAGGCGCCCGGCATCGGTCCTCGACCACCACGAGGAGGGCCCGGAAGGTCAACTGGGCCTGATCTGACCCCGCTCCGGATCAAACGCGTCCAACACCCGCTCCAACGCCCTCCTGAACACCCCCTCCAAATCAATCGGCCCGCTCTGCTCCATGAACGCCGCCGCCAGCCTCGGATACGCCCCGGTCGCCACCTGACTCCCGAGGTAGGCGATCCGCACGGCGTTCTCCTCCTCCTCGGACCACGGCATCGACCGCGTCCGCTCGGCCGTCGCGATCTCGTTCGCGGTGTACGTCGTCACGACCCCGTTGAGCAGCGCGACCAGCTCCGTCTTGGTGGCGTACGGGAGGTCGAGCGGCTCCAGACAGTCCAGGCAGTGCTCCAGATAGCGCAGGCTGTTGGGGCTGAAGCCGTAGACCCCTGACATCAGCCGCGGCACCCAGGTGTGCCGGTGCATGATCCCGCGGGTCTCCATGGCGTTGCGGAGCATGTCGGCACGCCAGTCGCCCGAGGGCTCCCGGATCTCGTGCTCCCCGCCGATCGCGTCGATCATCAGCTCGTACAGGTCCTCCTTACGGGGGACGTAGTTGTACAGCGACATCGTGCCGCAGCCCAGCTCGGCCGCGACGCGCCGCATCGTCAGCCCGTCCAGGCCCTCGGTGTCGGCGATCCGCACCGCCGCCGCCGCGATGTCGGCGCGCGTGTACGCCGGCTTCGGCCCCCGCCCCGCACGCTCGGGGCGCGCCCAGATCACTTCGGGTACGGCCGCTCGGCCCGCCATCGATCATCACCTCGGCCACCATCCTAGTTACGTACAGCGTACGTAGTGCGCTATGGTCGACCCATGACTACTACGTACGCTGTACTTAGTGAGGGTCTGGAGAAGCGGTTCGGCGAGGTGCGTGCCCTGCGTGGGCTGGACCTGGCCGTCCCGCGGGGCACGGTCTGCGGGGTGCTCGGACCGAACGGGGCGGGCAAGACGACGGCGGTACGGCTGCTGACGACGCTGCTGCGTCCGGACGCGGGGTCGGCGCGGGTCGCGGGGCACGACCTGGTCCGCGAGGCCGCGGCGGTACGGCGCGCCATAGGCGTGACCGGGCAGTACGCGTCGGTCGACGGGGACCTCACCGGCCGGCAGAACCTGCGGCTGTTCGCCCGGCTGCACCGGATGCGGGCGCCGGACGAGCGGGCCGGCGAGCTGCTGGAGCGCTTCGGGCTGGCCGAGGCGGCCGACCGGCCCGCGTCCACCTGGTCGGGCGGGATGCGCCGCCGTCTCGACCTCGCGGCGAGCCTGGTCCGCCGTCCCGAGATCCTCTTCCTGGACGAGCCGACGACCGGCCTCGACCCGGCGAGCCGCGGGGGCATCTGGGACGCGGTGCGGGAGCTGAAGCGGGACGGCACGACGGTCCTGCTGACCACCCAGTACCTGGAGGAGGCGGACCAGCTCGCCGACGACATCGCCCTGGTGGACCGGGGCCAGGTGGCCCACACCGGATCACCGGCCCAGCTCAAGGCGGTGATCGGCACCCACGTCGAGGTCGTCGCCGCGGACCCGGACGTGCTCGTACAGGCGGCCGGTGTGCTCGACCGGCTCACCGGCGGGCAGCCCTCGTTCGACCACGAGCGGGTGGCCGTCGGCGCGGTCACCCGGGACGGCACGCTCACGCTGCCGCGCCTGGTGCGGGAACTCGACGCGGCGGGAGTGCCGTTGCTCGACGCAAGTCTCCGACCACCCACGCTGGACGACGTGTTCCTGCGTCTGACGGCCGAGCGGGAGCAGGAGGTCGCCGTATGAGCACCCTCGCCTTCGACGGCACGGCCATGCTGGGCCGGCAGCTGCTGCGGGTCCGCAACAACCCGGCGCTGGTGATCCTCACCCAGACCATGCCGATCAGCATGCTGCTGTTCTTCGGCTATGTCTTCGGCAGCGCGCTGGCGATGCCGGGCGCGGAGTACCGCTCGTTCCTGGTGCCGGGGCTGCTGGTGGCGACCGCCGCCAACGGGATCATGACCGGGATGTTCCAGGCGGCGCAGGACGTGCACCGGGGGGTCACGGACCGGCTGCGGACGCTGCCGGTGAGCCGGGCCGCCGTGCCGGTGGGCCAGGCGGTCGCCGACCTGGTGGTCACGGCCGTGGGCACGGTGCCGTTCCTGCTGGTCGGGCTCGCGGTGGGGTGGCGGATCGAGGGGTCCGCGCCGGAGGCGGTCGCGGCCGTGGGGCTGCTGCTGCTGTTCCGGTTCGCGTGCACCTGGGCCGGGATCTTCCTCGGGCTGCTGACGCGGAGCGAGGAGGCGGCCGGTCAGCTGGGCAGCGCGACCTTCATGCTGCCGCTGTTGTCCAACGCCTACATCCCGACCGGCAATCTGCCGGGCTGGCTGCGTGCGATCGCCGAGTGGAACCCGATCAGCGCGCTCACCACGGCCCTGCGGGAGCTGTTCGGCAACGCGCCCGTCCCTCAGGGGGCCGCGTGGCCGGTGGCGCATCCGGTCGCCGGGTCGCTGGCGTGGTGCGCGGTGCTGCTGGCGGTGTTCGTGCCGCTGGGGGTGCGCCGACACGCGCGCGGCGAGGGGTGAACTCCGATGCGCGCGAGGTGAGTTGAACGGCCAGGCTTACGGAAGCCCCGGGGCGCCCCGGGGCTTCTTCGTCAACGGGTGGGCGTCGCGGACGAGTTCATGCGGAGCGGGGGGATGTGCGTACTCGCGCCGGGCGGCCGCACCCGGAGGGTGCCGCATGCCGTGGGGATGACGGACGACGGGTTCGCGGCGCCGTGCCGGACCGGTGCGCCCGCCCGAGCGCGAGTCGAGAGCTCAGCGCCCGCCGAACAGCGATCGACGCAGTCGGCGCAGCGGCGCGAAGAGCGAGACCCGACGGACCCGCGCCTTCTGGTCGC
>JABFXD010000061.1 GCA_013361925.1 Streptomyces sp.
GGGGTGGGCCGGTTATGCGCCATGAGATTGGCGCAGCGCGGTTTCGGTGGAAGCCCCTCGTTGTTTCGCCGCCGTGACGAAGGCGCCTTACGTGTTACGCGTCGATGAACTGGCGGATATGGGCCGCGTCGATCGTTATCGTGGCGCAACCTTCGATGAAGGGAAAAGAACCGGCCGCGGCGGTCTTCCGATGACCTGGCATGGGGGAGCCGAGTCGGGCAGTTCGGGAGGGCCGCCGCGGCCGGGGTTCAGGGAATTCAGACGGCCTCGGCCGTCTCCGGCAGCTCGATGGCGAGCTTGTCCGTGAGATCCACTACCTCGGCGAGTTCACCGAAATCGCGTACGGCCGTGTCGACCGTCTTTCGGATACGAGTGTTCACGCGCTCGGAGCGGACCTTCTTGGCGATGACCATGGCCTCCTCGGCCAGAACCGCGCTGCGCTCGGGTTCCCGCTGGAGCAGGTGCACGGTGGCCATGCCGATCAGGTTGAGTGCGTACGACCGCTGGTGTTCCTGGTCCTTGGCGAAGAGCTCGACGGCCCGCCGCATCAGGGGCTCGGCCAGGGAGGCGTACGTCGGGCTGCGGCCGGCGACGTAGGCGAGGTCGCGGTAGGAGTGGGAGTTCTCGCCGTACAGCTCGGCCTCGGAGAAGAAGCGGATCCAGTCGGGGTCCGGCTCGTCCCACTCGTCGGCGTCGGAGAAGGTGTCCTCGGCCATCCGGACGGCACGCTTGCACTTGCCGGGCTGCCCCATATTGGCGTACGCGCGGGCCTCCATCGCATACAGCATCGACTGGGTCCGCGGGCTCGCGCAGTCCCGGCTGCCGTACTGCGCGAGATGGATCAGCTCCAGGGCGTCGTCGGGCCGGCCGAGGTGGATCATCTGGCGGCTCATGCTGGAGAGGATGTACGAGCCGAGCGGCTTGTCGCCCGCCTCCTTGGCGGCGTGCAGCGCGAGGACGAAGTACTTCTGCGCGGTGGGCTGGAGTCCCACGTCGTACGACATCCAGCCCGCGAGCTCGGCCAGCTCGGCGGCGACCTTGAACAGCTTGCGGGTGGTGGACTCGGGCTGGGGTTCCTGGAGGAGGTCGGTCACCTCGTGCAGCTGGCCGACGACCGCCTTGCGGCGCAGGCCGCCGCCGCACTGGGCGTCCCACTGCCGGAACATCACGGTGGTGGACTCGAGGAGGTCCAGCTCGGGCTTGGAGAGCCGGCCGCCGCGCCGGGCCGAGGACTCGGGCTCGTGGTGCGCGGTGGACGGGGTGGGGACGAGCCAGCGCTGCATGGGCTCGATGAGGGACGGGCCCGCGGAGAGGGCCAGCGAGGTCCCGAGGAAGCCGCGCCGCGCCAGCATGAGGTCGCTGCGCGAGAACTCGCTGAGCAGGGCCACGGTCTGCGGGCCCGTCCAGGGCAGGTCGACCCCGGTCGCGGAGGGTGACTGGCGGGCGGCGCGCAGGCCGAGGTCCTCGACCGAGACGACGCAGCCGAACCGCTCGGAGAACAGCTCCGACAGGATCCTGGGGATCGGCTCGCGGGGGTTCTCGCCGTCCAGCCAGCGGCGGACGCGCGAGGTGTCGGTGGAGATGTGGTTGGCGCCCAACTGGCGGGCCCGGCGGTTGACTTGGCGGGCGAGTTCGCCCTTCGACCAGCCGCTGCGCACGAACCAGGAGCCGAGCAGCTCATTGGGGCGCTTGTCGCCGTTCGCCGCGCTGCCGGCGCCCGTTCCGCTTCCGCCGTTGCCGCTCACTGGAACGCCCCCATCCCTGAGACCACTTGTCGCTGAGTGCGCCAAGCCCTATCAGAATGCCGGTAAATACGGCTTCCTGTCCGACAGTTGTCACCCTTCGAACGGGATATCGACTTGCCTCCGGCATACCCACGAGTGGATGTGCCCCCAGGACTCGTGTACTCAAAGTAATCCTACGATCACCCCTCCAGCCATGGCGATCCCGGAAACGCCACCATTCGCCACCCCTTCGAATGAACTCACGGTCGCCCGCACGCGATTCACTTGACATAGGACAGCCGGGAGTGGGCGGAGCGGTGCACTCAGGGGCGCGCGGGACCGGGCGCACCACCCGGGGCACATCGGGGCGCCGAGTGGACGGGCACGGCACCACTCAGGTCACTTTCCGTGCGCGTCTCGTAACCACCGGTGCGCTGGACCCGTTGGAGGGGGCATGGGCTTCACGATCGGCAGCAGTCGGGGGATCCGCGACATCCGTTCCTCCTCGCGTCGCCGCGGCCGCTCGTCGGAGTGCACCGCCGTGGCCGAGTTCACCGGCCTGTGGGGCTGGGACGTGGTCCCGGGCGCCCGGGCCGCCGCCGGCGCGTGCTCCTGCGGGCACTCCGACTGCCGGGCACCGGGCGCGCATCCGCTGGACTTCGCCCCGGAGGTGCCCGCGGGCGCGACGCTGGACGAAGTGACCGGCGCCTGGGCCGAGTTCCCGGGCGCCGCGGTGATGCTGCCGGTCGGCCGCGCCTTCGACGTGATCGAGGTGGCCGAGCCCGCCGGGCACCGCGCGCTGGTCCGCCTGGAGCGCATGGGCCTGCCCCTCGGCCCGGTGACCGCCACCCCGGACGGCCGCGCCCACTTCTTCGTCGCCCCCGGCGCCGCCGCCGAGCTCCCGGAGCTCCTCTACCGCATGGGCTGGGACGACCCCACCTCGCTGGACCTGCGCGGCCTGGGCCCCGGCAGCCACATCACGGCTCCCCCGTCCGACCGCGGCGGCCTGGGCCCGGTGCGCTGGCTGCGGCCCCCGGCCCTGGACTCGGCGACGAAGCCACCGGCGGCAAGGCTGCTGCTGGGGACGCTGGCGTACGTGGCACACCGGTCGCGCGCATAGCCGTACACAGCGAAGTGCCCCGCTCCCAACTGCACCTTGGGGGCGGGGCACTTCTTCACACACGGTTCGACAGCGCGCCTAAGGGGCGCGGGGCCGTATCAATTTGCGGCTCCGCCGCGTGGGCGCGACAAGCCACAACGGCGCCGCAGACGATCACCGGCCTGTCACGGCTCTCCCAGCGGAGCGTTCAGTCGCCGATCAGCGCATCCACGAACGCCTCCGGCTCGAACGGCGCCAAGTCATCCGCACCCTCGCCCAGACCCACCAGCTTCACCGGCACCCCCAGCTCCCGCTGGACCGCGATGACGATGCCGCCCTTGGCCGTGCCGTCGAGCTTGGTGAGGACGATGCCGGTGATGTCGACGACCTCGGCGAAGACGCGGGCCTGCACCAGGCCGTTCTGCCCGGTGGTCGCGTCCAGCACCAGCAGCACCTCGTCCAACGGCGCCTGCTTCTCCACGACCCGCTTGACCTTGCCGAGCTCGTCCATGAGGCCGGTCTTGGTGTGGAGGCGCCCGGCGGTGTCGATCAGCACGACATCCGCACCGATCTCCTTGCCCTCCTTCACCGCGTCGAAGGCGATCGAGGCGGGGTCGCCGCCCTCGGGACCGCGCACGGTGTGGGCGCCGACCCGCTCGCCCCAGGTCTGGAGCTGGTCGGCGGCGGCGGCGCGGAAGGTGTCCGCGGCGCCGAGCACCACGCTCTGCCCGTCGGCCACCAGGACGCGGGCCAGCTTGCCGGTGGTCGTGGTCTTGCCGGTGCCGTTGACGCCGACGACCATGACGATGCCGGGCTTGCTGGCC
>JABFXD010000694.1 GCA_013361925.1 Streptomyces sp.
TCACCCCACCCCCGCCTCCACCCCCAACACCCTCCCGTACTGCTCCCGAACCTCCCGGTACCGCAGCAACTCCGCCGCCACCGGATCCAGCACCCGGGCCCGCCCGCACCCGGCCGCCGCCTCCCTGAGCCGCCGCTCCGCGTCCATGCCGTACCGCCGCGCAGGCCCCCGCGCCGCCATCCGGCAGCTCCACTCCACCAACGGGCCGCCGATGATCCCGGCCACCATCAACAGCACCGGCACCCCGAGGTTCGGTGCCATGAAGCCGACGATCTGCCCGACCAGCCACAGCCCGCCGACGACCTGAAGCAGCGTCATGGACGCCTGCGCGAACACGGCCGCCGGCCACCACCCCGGCCGCGGTGGCCGCCCCGGCGGCAGTCCGGCCCGGGCCGCGAGCTCGTCCAGCGCCTCGGGCAACCCCTGCGAACCCCGTACGGCCGCTTCCCGCACCGCCTGCGCCCACGGCGCCGGCAGCCCCGCCGAGGCCCGGTCGGCGACCGTCCGTACCGCCTGCTCGACGCGCTGCCGGGCGGTGGCCTCCTCCTCGGCCTGGGTCCGCGACGGGAACCGCCCGGTGGTCGGTTCGAGCCGGTCCTGGTACCACCGCCACAGCCGCAGCCACGGCGTCCCGCACGCACGGTTGGCGTTGCGCAGCCACGCCCGCTCGGCCGCCTCGCCCGCCGCCGTGGCGCCGACCGCGTCGGCCAGCCGTACCGCGAACTCGTCCCGCGCCTCCTCGCTCAGCCCGGTCCGCCGCCCGGTCGCGTACACCGGTCGCAGCCCCCACGCGGCGGCGTCGACATCGGCCGAGATCCGCCGCGCCGGCGCCCCGCGCTCGGCCACGAACTGTCCGAGTGCCTCCCGCAGTTCCCCCATGCCGTCGCCGGTGAGCGCGGACAGCGCGAGCACGGTCGCCCCCGGCTCGCCGTACTCCCCGAGCGCGATCCCGTCCTCGTCGAGCAGCCGCCGCAGATCGTCGAGGACCTGCTCGGTGGCCTCGCCGGGCAGCCGGTCGATCTGGTTGAGGACGACGAACATGACCTCCGCGTGCCCGGCCATCGGCCGCAGGTAGCGCTCGTGCAGCATCGCGTCCGCGTACTTCTCGGGATCGACGACCCAGATGACGGCGTCGACGAGAGCGAGAACGCGGTCGACCTGCTCGCGGTGCGCCACGGCCGCGGAGTCGTGGTCGGGCAGGTCGACGAGCACCAGCCCGCGCAACTGCGCCTCCGCCTCGGCGCTCTGCAGGGGCCGCCGCCGCAGCCGGGGCGGGATGCCGAGCCGCTCGATGAGCGAGGCCGACCCGTCGCTCCAACTGCACGCGATGGGCGCGGCGGTGGTGGGCCGTCGTACGCCCGTCTCCGAGATCGTCACCCCGGCCAGCGCGTTGAACAGCTGCGACTTGCCACTGCCGGTCGCGCCCGCGATGGCGACGACGGTGTGCTGCCCGGACAGCCTGCGCCGCGCGGCCGCCTCGTCGAGCACCCGTCCCGCCTCCGCGAGCGTCCGGCTGTCGAGCCGGGTCCGGGAGAGGCCCACGAGTTCACGCAGCGCGTCGAGACGCGACCGCAGCGACCCGTCGTACGCCAAGGGAGCGGCAACCGGAGCCCCGGCGCCCCGCGCCTCCACGACGGCGACCGGCTCACCACCACCGGTGGTCTCGTTCACCCGCCGCGCGATCAGCCCGTCGTCCCAGGCACCGGCGGAGTCGGAACGATCGGCGGAGTCCGCACGACCGGCAGAGCCGGCAGCGTCCGTACGGGCCGCCCCGTTCACCACCTCCTCAGGCTCCGCTGCTTCCACCACGTCTTCCACCTCTACGGCGTCCAGGGCGTCGCCCTCCACCGACGCACCGCTCCCGTCCCCGTCCCCGTTCCCGTCGCCCGCCCCGGTAACGGTCTCCTCCCCGTGATCGCTGTGGTCGCTGTGATCGGTGTGATCGGTGTGATCGGTGTGATCCGTGTGGTCCTGGTCAGTGACGGCGGTCACCGGTCACCTCTCCTTCTGCAGTACGGACAGCGCGGCAATGAGTTCGGCCTGCGGCTCCGGATGGACGTCGAGGGCGTCGAGCGGCGCGAGCCGGCGCTCGCGCTCGGCGTGCACGACCCGGTCCAGGTGTTCGGCGAGCAGCCGCCCGCCACGGTCACGCAGCCGCAGCGCGCCATGGGCGCCGAGGCGCTCGGCGAGGCCTTCCCCCGCGGACCGCGCGCGTCGGCCGCCGAGCAGGGCGGTGGCGACGAGAGCGGCGATCACCTCGGGGTCGGGCGCGACACTGCGGTCGAGGTTGCGGACCTCGTCCTCGGCGTACTCCTCGAGTTCGCGCCGCCACCGACGTACGGCGAGCCCGATCCGGTGCTCGGGGCTCTCCAACGCCGGATCGCGACCGGTGAGTTCCGGGGCGCCCGCCGCTGGTTCGCGCCGCCAGGCCTCGTCGACGCGCTCGTCGGCGGCGGCGACGGAGCACAGCAGGAGCGCGGCGAGGCTCTCCACGAGCGCGTCGAGGAGTTCCCCGGCGGAGCAGTCCAGCGGGAAGGCGCGCCACCGCTTGAGCGCGTCCCCGGCAAGCACGGCGCCCGCCTGCAACCGGCCCCGCACGCGCGTGTGCTCGCTGTCGTACGCCCCGTCGACGGCGGCGGTGAGCCGCAGCGCGGCGGCGTACTGGGCGGCGGCGGCACCGGCCAGCTCGGGCATGCGGGCCTTGAGGGAGTCGAGGACGCCGTGCGCGGTGCGGGCGAGGGCCTGTTGGCGGGCGGCGGGGTCCTGGGTCCGGTGCACGAGCCAGGTCCTGAGGGACGCCACCGCGGTGGTCGGAAGCAGCCCACCGCCCCAGGCGGACTCGGGCAGTTCGGGCACGGTGAAGCGCGGTACGTCGCCGAGGCCCGCCTTGGTGAGCAGGGCCGCGTACTGTCTCGACACCTCGGAGACGACCTGGTGGGGCACCCGGTCGAGGACGGTGACGAGGCTGGCGTCGTACTCCTTGGCGGTGCGCAGCAGATGCCAGGGGACGGCGTCGGCGTACCGCGCGGCGGTGGTCACCATGATCCAGATGTCGGCCGCGCAGATGAGTTCGGCGGCCAGGGTGCGGTTGTCGGCGACGAGGGAGTCCACGTCGGGGGCGTCGAGGAGGGCTAGGCCGGGCGGGAGGGTGTCGGCGGTCTCGACGCGCAGCACGCGCGCGGGGTTCTCGCCGGGCAGCAACAGGTCGTCGCCGCCGTCCTGCTGGGGCACCCACACGCGCGTGAGGTCGGGCAGCACCCGCATGCCGCTGAACCAGTGATGGTCCTCCGGATGGCAGACCAGCACCGGGGTGCGGGTGGTCGGTCGCAGTACGCCCGCCTCGCTGACCCGGCGTCCCACAAGGGAGTTGACGAGGGTCGACTTGCCGGCGCCGGTCGAACCCCCGACCACAGCCAGCAGGGGTGCTTCGGGTTGCCGCAGGCGGGGCACCAAGTAGTCGTCGAGCTGGGCGAGCAGTTCGTCGCGGTTGGCACGCGCGCGTGGAGCCCCTGGGAGGGGCAGCGGGAAGCGTGCGGCGGCGACACGGTCGCGCAGGGCGGAGAGTGCGTCGAGCAGCTGAGGCCGTACGTCCAAGGTCACCACATGCGAAGAATGCCCAATTTTAGGGGA
>JABFXD010000539.1 GCA_013361925.1 Streptomyces sp.
CCGTGCGCGGTGTGCGGCTCGCCGTCCCCGAAGATCCGCACCGGGTGCGTGTCGTCCCACGCCGGCCACCCGGGGTTCCCGTCCACCGCGAATCGCACCCACGCCCCGTGCATGGCGTCGCTCAGCTCCTGCGGGGCGCCGTCGCCCGCCAGCTTGGCCGACTCGGGGCTCTCCCCGGTGTCGAAGACGAAGCCCAGCTCCAGGGCGTGGCAGGAGCCGAGGGCGGGGAGGTTCGAGGGCCAGGCGAACTCGTAGACGTACGACGTGCCGGGGCGGGCGTCGGCCAGGCGGTGCAGCGGGAGGCGCAGCAGGTGGTCGGTGACCATCTGGCCGACGATCTCGGCGGTCCCGGCGTCCGGGTGCAGGGCGCGGTAGCCGCGCGGCACCTCGTGTCCGGCGTGGCAGCGGGCCATGGCGCCGGCGAGGGCGACCGCGCCGAGGCGGTCGACGCGTTCCAGCAGGCCGCCGGGGACCAGCCAGAGCCGGTACTCGTCCCGGGTCCAGCCCGTCATCAGCTCGACGCCACGGGCCGCGGTCCCCTCGACCAGGGCGTCCAGGGGGTCGCTCGGGACGAGGTCGCCGTCGACGACGATGCCGAAGGCGGGTCCGCCGAGCACCGGGCTGCTGAGCCTGCCCACCTCGGCCTGGGTGCGCAGCAGCAGCTCGCGGTCGACCTCGGCGAAGGCCGCGGCGGTGGCGGGGATCCTCAGCCGGGTCGCCATCCGGCGCACCATGCGCCGCACCTTGTCCCGGTCGGAGGCCTCGGGCGGCCCGCTCTGCAGGACGGCGCGCCGGACCAGCCCCTGGGCCTGCGGCGCGGCGAGCAGGGCGCCGGTGCTGATCGCGCCGGCCGACTGGCCGCACAGGGTGATGCGGTCGGGGTCGCCGCCGAACTCCTCGATCGACCGGTGGACCCACTGGAGGGCGGCGAGCTGGTCGCGCAGGCCCGCGTTGGCGGGGGCGTCCGGGAAGAGGCCGTAGCCCTCGACGCCGAGTCGGTAGTTGACGGAGACGAACACGACGCCGTCCCGGGCGAAGGCATGTCCGTCGTAGACCGGTACGGCCGAGGATCCCCTGGTCAGGGCGCCGCCGTGCAGCCACACCAGCACCGGGAGCCGGGCCCCGCGGCCCGGCTCCGGTGTCCACACATTGAGGTTGAGACAGTCGTCGCCGGGCACGACCGGGTCGGACAGGTACTGCGCGAAGGCCTCGGAGTACGGCGGTTTCGGCGCCGTCGGCCCGAAGGCGACGGCGTCCCGCACCCCGTCCCAGGGCTCGGGCGGCAGAGGCGGCCGGAACCGGCGGGGGCCGAAGGGCGGAGCCCCGTAGGGGATGCCCCGGAACACCGCCACACCCCGCTCGTGCCGGCCACGGACGGCCCCGTACTCCGTCCTGACCACGGGGTTCGCCTGGTCTGCCGTCATGCGCCCACCAGCCCTTCGCCGCGCTCGTGCACCAGTAATACAAGAGCATCACAGCCGCTGCTCGTATTCCGGTGCACAGGCGCTGACCAGAGCTATTTGGCGTACATCAGGGTGCCGAAGCCGAGCTGGTCGAAGCCTCCGCTGGTGGTGCCGTAGTCACCGCCGCCGCCCTCGGGGGCGACGAGGTCGTAGTACATCCGCGAGATGTACTTGTCGTCGAGGGACAGGCGACGGTTGTAGTGGAAGTGGAGCTGTGCCCAGACGGGCCGGATCTGGCCGCGGCTGCCGGAGCCGATCACGGTCTGCGACGAGGTGGCGCAGTTCTGTCCGGTACCCCAGGTGTACGTGGTGTACGGGACGTCCAGGCCGAGGTTGTACTTCGCCACGTACTGGGCGGCCTTCATGAAGCGGCGGCTGTCGTAGGAGTAGAGGTCGTCGCCCTGGTTCCAGGCCATCTCGCAGAGGGCGCCCATCTGGCCCATGCCCATGACGGTGTGGCCCTGGTCGCGCCCGGACTCCTGCCACTGGCCGAGCGCGTAGCCGTCGGAGTCGGTGTAGAGGTACGGCACGGCGTGGGCGATCGAGCCGTTCCCGGCGCCGGACTTGAAGTAGGTGACGGCCTGGTCGTACTTGGCGGAGTCCTCGTTGAGGATGCCGATGGCCAGGACCGAGGCCATGTTGCACAGGTCCCAGTTGGCCCAGTAGTTGGTGATGCAGGCGTCGTTGTGGCCGGTGAGGAACTGGTTGTTGAGGGGGTAGAAGACGTTCGCCATCATCTCCTGCGCGGCGGCGAGGTCGAATCCGCTGTAGCCGCGCATGAGTTCGCAGGCGTTGGCGAACTGCCAGCCGTAGATTCCGGCGGCGAGGAACCGGTCCGCGTTGCCGGTGACGGTGGTGAGCGTCCTCGACCAGGCGTTGAGGATGTTGGTCGCGCAGACGGCGTTCGCCTCGGTGCCGCCCACCTTCCAGCGCAGGGCGTTCTGGTAGGCGGCGGCGATGTCGTTGTAGAGGAGGGTGTAGTTCTCGCCGGTGCCGCCGCGGATGACGGTGGCGGTGGCCCGGTTCGTCCAGGTGGACTGGGAGTGGGAGTTGGCGACGAGTTTGTTCCAGCCGGACAGCCAGGGGTCGGTGCCCGCGGCCACCCTGACCTTGGCCCGGTTGATGTCCCCGGCGTTGTGCAGCATGCCGGGGTGGGTCCAGGTCGTCGGCGCGGCGTCCGCGGCGCCGGTCGCGGCCGTGCCCGCGACGGCGAGTCCGGCGGCGAGACCGCCGGCGGTCCTCAGCAGACCGCGGCGGCTCAACTCGCCTGCGTGGTGGGGCTGGTGGGGGGAGGAGCTGCGGCTCATGACAGCGGTTCTCCAATCCGTGGGGGGATCAAGCGGGTCGGGGGATGTGTCCCTACCTCCCCCGACCCGCTCAGAGAGAGGTGACGATCACCTCTTCGAACTGCGTGGTGCAGCGGACCAGCGGGCTGCGGGAGCAGACCACGAGGCCCACGTGGAAGGGGGCGTCACCGAAGCCGGGGATCTCGCCGGCGGCGAGGTCGGTCCAGGTGGCGCCGTCATCGGTGGACACCGCCGCGCCGAAGGCGGTCCCGGAGCGCTTCAGCCGTAGCAGCAGGGGGAGTGGGACGGTGGCGGTGCCGGAGAAGGCGGAGGCTCCGGCGACGGTCTTGCGCAGCATCAGCTGCGCGGTGGTGCCGCCGGTGACGATCGCCCCGGCGGCCTGGTCGAACGGCGACAGGGACTTGGCCATCAGCAGTCCGACCCGGTCGGCGGTGGCGCCGCCGCGGGAGACGAGCCGGGCGGTGACCTCGCAGTCACCGGTGACGGGTCGGCGTACGAACTGGCCCGTCATCCCTTGGTTGTTGACGGTGAGGTCGGTGCCCGCGCCGCGGACGGTGAAGGTGCCGTCGGCGTAGGAGGTGCTGCCGGGGGTCACGACCGCCGCCACCCCGAGGGTGCCGAAGGGGCGGTCGTCGAGGACCGGGTCGCCCAGGTCGCCGTGGGTCCAGGGGGCGGGCGGGGGTGTGCCGACGGTGAGGGCGAGGGTGCCGGTGCCGTCGCCGGACGCGTTGCCGGCGGTGGTGGTGACCGTGAACTCGCCGGTCTCCGTGGGCGTTCCGTGGATCAGGCCGGTGCGCTGGTCGAGGCGCAGGCCGGCCGGGAGGCCGTCGGCGGTGAACCGTACGGGATCGTGCGAGCC
>JABFXD010000502.1 GCA_013361925.1 Streptomyces sp.
TCGTCCAGCGACACTTCGAGGAGCAGGTCGTGGGCCTGCTGCCAGTGGCCGGCCGCGAACGCCTCCTCGCCCAACTCGGCGCGGATGGTGGCGAGTTCCTCGGCGGCGACCTTGCGGGCCAGCTCCGGGGTGGCCTTCACTGTGTTTCCTGCGTGCTCGAACTCGACGCCCGCGTTGATCCACTGCCAGATCTGGGAGCGGGAGATCTCGGCGGTGGCCGCGTCCTCCATCAGGTTGAAGATGGCGACGGCGCCGAGCCCGCGCAGCCAGGCCTCGATGTAACGGATGCCCACCTGGACGGCGTTGACCAGTCCGTTGTACGTCGGCTCGGCGTCCAGCGAGTCGATCGCGATGAGGTCGGCGGCCTCGACGTGGACGTCCTCGCGCAGCCGGTCCTTCTGGTTCGGCCGGTCGCCGAGGACCTTGTCGAAGGACTCCATGGCGATCGGGACCAGGTCGGGGTGGGCCACCCAGGAGCCGTCGAAACCGTCGCCGGCCTCACGGTCCTTGTCGGCCCGGACCTTCTCGAAGGCCACCTTGTTGACCTCGGCGTCCCGGCGGGACGGGATGAACGCCGCCATGCCGCCGATCGCGTGCGCACCGCGCTTGTGGCAGGTGCGGACGAGGAGTTCGGTGTACGCGCGCATGAACGGAGCGGTCATCGTCACCAGGTTGCGGTCCGGGAGGACGAACTTGGCGCCGCCGTCACGGAAGTTCTTGACGATGGAGAACAGGTAGTCCCAGCGGCCGGCGTTCAACCCGGAGGCGTGGTCGCGGAGTTCGTAGAGGATCTCCTCCATCTCGTACGCCGCCGTGATCGTCTCGATCAGGACGGTGGCGCGGATGGTGCCCTGCGGGATGCCGACGTAGTCCTGCGCGAAGACGAACACGTCGTTCCACAGCCGGGCTTCGAGGTGCGACTCGGTCTTCGGGAGGTAGAAGTACGGGCCCTTGCCGAGGTCGAGCAGCCGCTGGGCGTTGTGGAAGAAGTAGAGGCCGAAGTCGACGAAGGCGCCGGGCACGGCGTTGCCGTCGGCGTCGACGAGGTGGCGCTCGTTCAGGTGCCAGCCGCGCGGGCGCATGACGACCGTCGCCAGCTCCTCGTTCGGGCGCAGGGCGTACGACTTGCCGGACCGCTCGTCGGTGAAGTCGATGTTCCGGGTGTAGGCGTCGGCGAGGTTGACCTGGCCGAGGATCACGTTCTCCCAGGTCGGCGCGGAGGCGTCCTCGAAGTCCGCGAGCCAGACCTTGGCGCCCGAGTTGAGGGCGTTGATGGTCATCTTGCGGTCGGTGGGGCCGGTGATCTCGACGCGGCGGTCGTTCAGGGCGGCGGGGGAGGGGGCGACCTTCCAGGAGTCGTCGGCGCGGATCGCGGCCGTCTCCGGGAGGAAGTCGAGGGTGGAGGTGCGGGCGATCTCGGCGCGGCGCTCGGCACGGCGGGCGAGGAGTTCCGCACGCCGGGGCGTGAACCGGCGGTGCAGCTCGGCCACGAAGGCGAGGGCCGCGTCGGTGAGGACCTCCTCCTGCCGCGGCAGGGGCTCGGCGTCGACGATGGCCAGCGGGGACGGCGCTGGTGCGGACATGAGCTGTCACTTCCTTCAGCGAGCGTGGCACCGGGTGCCAGTCGAACCGGGTACGGCGAGGAACGCCCCCGGAGCGGGAGGGCGCTTCTGATCAGTGGATACTAGTTTCCTCATCGTGGAAGTTCAATGGTTTGTTGATATCGAGATTCTCTGAGTCGAGGAAAGGTGGCGCTCGGTGCCACCCCGCTCACTCAAGGTGGTGCAGATCCTCGACGGTGTCGATGTCATAGGGCCGGGCGATGTCACCGCACTCGACGAGCGCGACCCGCGCGGCGTGTTCCTTCAGATACGCGCGTGCCCCTCGGTCCCCGGTGGCAGTCGCGGCGATCCCCGCCCAGTGCGCCGACCCGAACAGCACGGGATGCCCGCGTACGCCGTCGTAGGCGGCGGCGACCAGGGAGTCCGGGGACGTGTAGGCGCCGCGCACGCGCGCGAACGCCGCCGCCCCGATACCGGGCTGGTCCACGAGCGACACCAGCGCCGCCCGCGCGTCCGTACCGGAGAGCGACTCAAGACCCGCTCGAAGCGAGGAACCCATGCCCTCGGCCCACTCCGGGTTCTCGACGAGCACGCACCCGTCGAGATCGGCCTGGTGCCTTACGACGTCGGCGCCGGCCCCGAGGACCACGTGCAAGCGCGTGCAGCCGGCCGCGCGCAGGACGCTCACCGCGTGTTCCACCAGTGGCCTGCCGCGATGATCCAGCAGCGCCTTGGGCCGCCCGCCGAGCCGCCGCCCGCCGCCCGCGGCGAGCAGCAGTCCGGCGACCTGGTCTTCGTTGTCCGTCATGCGTCCTGCATACCTGACGTCCAGGCGAGTGGCCGGTTTCGAAGGGCTGAATTTCGGTCCGCGCAGTGGCGCGGCGCGCCCGGGGTGGCGTTTACTGACCCGCGTCCCCCGGCGCCCGACCAGCGCCACGGGGCTGTTTCGGGCGAGATCACGAGGTGCGGCGCACAACGGCGTGCGCTTGGGGGGAGAGCTGTGTTGCGGAGCTTGGGACAGAGGCCAGTGACCGGCAGCGACGAGGATCCGAGGGTGGCGGAACTGCGGACCGCGGTGTCCCGGCTGCGCCGCGAACTCGCCGCGCACCCGGCCGAGTTCCCCGACCGCGTCATCGCCGAGGACGAGCTCGCCGCACTGGCCGCGATGACGATCGACGGGACGCCGGAGATTCCCCGGCTGCGCCGCTCGCTACTGCTGATCGCGGGGGCGATCGGGTCGGTCAGCGCGCTGTCGCGGGGGCTCTCGCAGGTGCGGGACGCGGTGGACCTGTTCGGGGAGCCGGGGCGGGGCTGAAGGGCGTCCTCGGGGTTCAGCAGCCCCGGTCGGTGACCAGCTGTCCCCAGAGGGTGTGCGGGGCGTCGTCCCGAAGCCCGGGGTCCACGCGCTCGATGCCCCGCAGCACGATCTCCTCGCAGGCGTCGCACCGGGCGAGATGGGCGTCGAACTCCTCCTGGGGGCACCCCAGGGGCGGTTCCGTGAGCTCCGTGAAGAGGGGGAGGGCGGCCCGCCGGCGCCAGCTGAGGTCGACGAACCGCGCGACCGACGAGCTGATGAAGTCGACGGCCGGGTGATAGAGGTCCGCGTGGTACTCCCGCAGCGCCGGCGCGATGTCGGCCGCGGTGAGCGGCGCCGAGCGGAGGGCCAGGACCCGGCCGTCGCCCCGTGCCGCCCCCACCCGTGGCGTCAGATCGTGACTGCCCCACAGACCCAGGTCGTAGAACCGGTCGTCCGCGCCGGCCAGTTCACGCTCGCGCGGCCCCGCCAGGTGCGGTACGAGCGTCGGCTCGGCGTCGGTCTGGAACGACGGTGTCATGACGACGTCGTCCGGCAGCCCGTACGCGGCGAGAGCGAGCAGATCCGGCTCCGGCAACCGCCACCCTCGTAGAGCCGTCGGCCGTACCCGATGCCCGGGATCGACCAGGGTCTCCAGCGGCGCTGTCATCACCGCCGCCAGACGGTCCTCGACGGACGTCACGCCGGGCTCTGGCTGGCCAGCGCCTCCGACAGTTCCGTCGCCACCTGCTGGAGCACCGGCACGAT
>JABFXD010000976.1 GCA_013361925.1 Streptomyces sp.
GCGAAGCGCCGGGCCGAGCAGCGGGTGGAGCGGTTCCTCGACGCGGCGCAGGCGATCATGAGGGAGAAGGGCACGACCGACTTCACCGTGCAGGAGGTCGTCGACCGCTCCCAGCAGTCGCTGCGCAGCTTCTACCAGCACTTCGACGGCAAGCACGAACTGCTCCTCGCCCTGTTCGAGGACGCCATGAGCAAGTGTGCCGACCAACTGCGGATCGCCGCGGCCGAGAAGTCGACGCCGCTGGAGCGGCTGAAGACCGCCGTGCAGACCCTGTTCGACACCTCCCGTCCGGACCCCGCCGCCCAGCGCCCGCTGTCCACGGACTTCGCCCTTCGCCTGCTGCTCTCACACCCCGCGGAGATGCGGGTCGCGAACGCCCCGCTGCTCGCCCTGCTCACCGACCTGATGACGGAGTTGAAGGAGGCGGGTCTGCTGCGTCCCGGCTTCGAGCCGCGCCGGGTAGCGGCCGTGACCATGCAGACCGTCATGTTCAACGCGCAGTCCAGCGGCCAGGCGGGCGCCCACCCGATCACGGCCGACGAGATCTGGAACTTCTGCGCGAAGGGCTTGACGCTCAGCTAGGGCCTGTCCGGGCGTCGCGAGTGTGGTTCAGCCGCGGGTGGCGGTCCGCTGTGCGAGGCGCTCCAGGACGGTCTCGGCCCACCGCAGGTTCCCGCGCTCGAAGGCCATGCCGCCGAGGAGGGTGAGGTAGGGGCCGATGCGGTCGGCGCCGGCGAAGTACTCGTCCTCGGTCCGCCCGGCCAGCATGCGTTCCCGCATGCGCTCGTAGCGGGCCAGCTTCGCGGCGGAGCGTTCCCTGCGCTCGGCGACCGCTTCCCGTACGGCGTGGATGTCGTCGCGGTCGGCGATGTCGAGGCACTGGACCTTGACCATGAGCTCGTCGCGGATGGCCGTCGGCTTGGCGGGCGCATGGGCGACGTAGGACCGCAGGACGTCGAGCCCGGCGTCGGTCAGCGAGAAGAGCCGTTTGTTGGGGCGGCGCTCCTGCTGGACCACGCGCGCGGAGACGAGCCCCTCGCTCTCCATGCGCTCCAGCTCGCGGTAGAGCTGCTGCGGTGTGGCCATCCAGAAGTTGGCCACGGACGCCTCGAAGCCCTTGGCGAGGTCGTATCCGGAGGCCTCGCCCTCCAGAAGGGCCGCCATCACCGCGTTGCGCAGAGCCATGCACTCAACCTAACAGCCGGTTTGATCAGTCCAGGGCGAGGACCGGGAGCAGTTCCGGGCGCTTGGCCTGCCGTCCGTCGCCGGACGAGCGACCCCGCACCCGCCGTACCAGCCACGGCCCCAGGAAGGAACCGGCCCAGCGCAGTTCACCGCCGAGGGCCCGCAGCCCCGAGGCCGCGCGCGGGTCGTGGGGCAGCGGCCGGGTCCAGCTGTCGTCGCTGCCCGGCAGGGCGAGCGCCTGGGCGACGGCTGCGGCGATCCGGGCATGGCCGAGCGGGCCGGCGTGCAGCCGGTCGGGGCTCCACAGGCGGGGGTCGGTCACGACCGGGTGGTCGGCGGTCTCGGCGACCAGCACGCCGTGCCGGGCCCCCGCCTCGCGGATGCGGGCGTTGAGGGCGGCGACGCGGGCGCCGAGAGGGCGGGCCAGCGGGGTGATCCGGGAGACGTCGGGGAAGGTCAGCGTGGCCACGCGGGCGCCCTGTGCGGTGAGCGCGGCGAACATCGCCTCCAGGTGTGCGGCCACCTCGTCGGCGTCGAAGCGGGGCCGCAGCAGGTCGTTGACCCCCGCGACCACCGTGGCGAGGTCGGGCTTCAACGCGAGGGCGGGCGCCAGCTGTTCGGCCCGGACCTGTCCCGCGAGGCGCCCGCGGACGGCGAGGTTGGCGTAGAGCAGGTCCGGTGACGCACGGACGAGCTGCTCGGCGAGCCGGTCGGCCCACCCCCTGAGCCCCTGTACGTCGTCACCGTCGCCGAGCCCCTCGGTCTGGCTGTCGCCGAGGGCGACGTACCGCGCGTATCCGCTGTCCACCATGATCGCCCCGTCCGTCACTGATTCATGCAACTACACACCTACTCGCATTGTTGAATATAGCGTGCGCCGCACGGTACGCACAGGCCGCTGTCCCGACCGGGTCGCCTCGCGGGGTGTCCTGTGCTGTGCTGGAGGCAGTCGCAGGAGAGCACGCCGATGCGTCGTAGCCGGAGTTCCGTCGCCGCATCCGCCCCGGCGGTCGCCCCGACCGGAGCGGGTGGTGGCCTGCTGCCGGCCCGGGATCTCGCGGCCGCCTGGTTCCTCGTGGTGCTGATCGCGGTGCCCGCCTGGGTGCTGACCGTCGGCCAGGCCCGGGACATGGGCGTCGAGCCCGGCACGATGGGGATGGCGCTGCCGCTGTTCCTGCTGCTGTGGGTGACGATGATGGCGGCCATGATGCTGCCGTCCATGGCGCCGGTGGCCATCACCTGGGTCCGCGGGATCGGCCGGCAGTCCTCCGGCTGGGCCCGCACCGGCCGTACCGTCGCGTTCATCGCCGGGTATCTGCTGGTCTGGACGGCGTTCGGACTCCTCGCCTACGCGGCCCTGGCCCTCACCGGCGGCCTCGTCGACGACCACCCCACCGCCGGCCGCTGGATCGGCTCGGTCGCCTTCCTGCTCGCGGGCCTCTACCAGCTGGGCCCGCTGAAGTACGTCTGCCTGCGGCACTGCCGCGACCCGCTCGGCCATCTCGTGCACTACTCCGGCTTCCGCGGGCCGCTGCGCGACCTGCGGGTGGGTCTGCACCACGGGGCCTACTGCGTCGGCTGCTGCGCCGGGCTGATGGTCGTCCTCGTTCCGCTGGGCGTGATGAACGTGGCGGCGATGGCCGGGCTGGCCGTGGTGATCTTCCTGGAGAAACTGTCACCCCGGGGGCTGCTGCTGGGCCGCGTCGTCGGCGTGGCGTTCCTCGTCCTGGCCGTGCTCGCGCCCTTCCAGGACTGGCTGCTGCCGGGGTTGCAGGGTTCCATGCCGTCGATGGACGGCATGTGACCCGGTCCGTGGGACCGGGGTTCCCCCACCGGGACAGGAGGTGCAAGCTGGAAGGGAGACCGCTCCCGATCCCGGGGTCGGGCTCGGCACACGCGGTCTCGCCACTCCGAGAGAGCTCCCTGGGGCTCGGCAGGAGGGAAGCGAGATGACTGAGCAGGCCACCACCACCCAGACGCGCTGGCATCTGACCGGCGACTGGTTCGATGTGTGCAAGTGCGCCATCCCCTGCCCGTGCACGTTCGCCCAGCCCCCGACCTACGGCGACTGCGAAGGCGTCCTCGCCTGGCACATCCGGGAGGGCACCTACGGCGACGTACGGCTCGACGACCTCAACGTGCTGATGCTCGCCTCCTTCACGGGCGATGTCTGGGCCGGCGAGCACAGCGCCCCGTACGCCGCGGTCTTCCTCGACGAACGGGCCGACGACCAGCAGCGGGCCGCGCTCGGTGCCGTGTTCGGCGGTGAGGCGGGCGGCTGGCCGGCCCGGTTCGGGGAGATGTTCCACCCCGAGATGCGCGGGATGGACATCGCTCCGATCCATGTGGAGATCGACGAGGATCTCGCGGGCTGGCGGGCCGAGGTGCCCGGCCGGGTCAGGGCGGTGGCCGAGGCGCTCACCGGGCCGACGACTCC
>JABFXD010000567.1 GCA_013361925.1 Streptomyces sp.
TGCTGCGGCCGGTGCCGGTGCCGTACGAGACGCCTCCGACGCGGGCGGCAGCAGTGAAGGTCTTCTCGTGGTCGGGGCCGGTCTCCGAGACCTGGTACTCGGGCACGCCGAGTCCTTCGGTCGCGGTGAGCTCCTGGAGACTGGTCTTCCAGTCCAGGCCGGCACCGAGGTTGGAGGACTTCTCGATCAGGGGGTCGAAGAGCCGGTGGACGAGTTCGCCCGCCGCCTCCAGGCCCTGGTCGAGATAGACCGCGCCGATCACCGCTTCGAGGGTGTCGGCGAGGATGGACGCCTTGTCCCGGCCGCCCGTGCCCTCTTCACCGCGGCCGAGCCGGATGAAGGAGCCAAGGTCGAGCCCACGGCCCACCTCCGCCAGCGCACGAGAGTTGACCACCGCGGCCCGCAACTTGGCCAGCTGGCCTTCGGGCAGGTCGGGGTGGGTGCGATACAGCGTGTCGGTGACCACGAGGCCGAGCACGGAGTCCCCGAGGAACTCCAGCCGTTCGTTGGTCGGCAGACCGCCGTTCTCGTACGCGTAGGACCGGTGGGTCAGCGCACGCACCAGAAGGGCGGACTCGAGCTTGTACCCGAGCCGCCCTTCCAACAGCGTGTGGGACGAGGCCGTGGTCTCCGCAGAGTTCTTCTTCGGCGTGGACACAGTGCCTCTCACCAGCCGCTCAGACCTCGAGGACCTGGCGCTTGTTGTAGGTGCCGCAAGACGGGCACGCGATGTGCTGCAGCTTGGGCTCGTGGCAGCGCTCGCACGCAACCAGGGTGGGGACCGCAGCCTTCCACTGCGACCGGCGGTGGCGCGTGTTGCTGCGCGACATCTTCCGCTTCGGAACAGCCACGGCTACTTCTCCTGCTTCTCGTCGACGCCCGCTTCCGCGTCAGCGCCGCTCATCTCGTCCTTCTCGCCGTCTTCGAGTGAACCGGCGAGTCCCTGCAGTGCCGCCCAACGGATGTCGACGGCGTCGTGGTGGTGGTCCGGGTCGTCCGTGAGCCGCGCCCCGCATTGGGAGCACAGGCCCAGACAGTCGTCCTGGCACACCGGCTGCATCGGCAGGGCAAGCACCACCGCGTCACGCAGCACGGGTTCGAGGTCGAACAGGCCGTCCTCGAGATAGAGCCTGTCCTCGTCGTCCTCGGCGTCGTCGTCGGGCTCCGTCGCTTTCGCGCGGCCCCGCTCGTCGGCGTCAGGGTACGAGAACATCTCCTGGAAGTCCGCTGCGAGCTCCAGCTCAAGCGGCTCCAGACACCTTACGCACTCCCCCTTCGCCAGTGCACGGGCGGTGCCTGTGACAAGCACCCCTTCCATGACCGACTCAAGGCGGAGTTCGAGCTCCACCGGGGCGCCTTCCGGCACTCCGATGACTCCCTGGATCCCGAGATCCTTGGGAGCGTCGATCTCACGGGTCAGGCGCTGCTGCGCGCCAGGACGCCGCCCCAGCTCGTGCGTATCGAACACGAGAGGGTTGCGGTGGTCGAGGCGGGCGTTCAGAACCATTCCTGCTTTCGATCTTCGAGCTCAGAGGGACGCCGCCCTTCGGTGTTCCCGGGCAGCGTTGATCGCGGACGTACGCGCGACCGAAGAGCCAGGATACTGGACCTTTCGCTCACGGCCCAATCCGGTGGTCGGCGACCCGTCCCCGACCGGTGCTTACTGGCCGCGGCCCTGCTCGTACGCCCTCAGCTGCTCCGGCGTGATCATGCCGGTGTCGAAGAGGCTGGTCTCGTCGAGCGCGTACGACTGCTGGGCCTGCGCGGCCTGCTGGGCCTGTCCGGCGTCGTAGGGGACCTGCTGGGCGTCGTAGCCCTGGTAGGCGTAGGGATCGGCCTGCTGGTAGCCGTAGGGGTCCTGCTGCTGGGCGTAGGCCTGCTGCGGATAGCCGCCGTAGGTGTCCGTCTGCTGGTAGCCGTAGGCCGGCTGCTGGGCGTAGTCCGGCTGCTCGGCGGGGGCCGCCGGGGTCGCCTGGGTGTCCTGCTCGGCGAGGGCCGCGAGGTCGGCGAGGTAGTCGGCGTCGCTGGAGTGCTGGACGGTGGAGAGGTCGTCGGCGAGGGCGCCGAGGTCGTCGGTGGCGATCCGGCCGTGCAGCTTGGCGCGGCCCTTGCCGACGGCCTCCAGGGTCTTGGCGAGGACCGCCTCGAAGGCGCCGAGCTTGGTGTCGACGTAGGCGTCGGCGTCGCGGCGCAGGGTCTCGGGGTCGTGGCTGCGCTCGGGGGCGTCCTCGTCCTCGTAGCCCTGCTCGTCCAGGCCCGGTCCGGTGCCGAGGAGCTTCTCGCGGCCGCGGCCGACCGAGCCGAGGGTCTTGGTGAGGACGACCTCGAAGTTGGCGAGCTTGGAGTCGACGTAGTCGTCGGCCTCGGCGCGGACCTCCTCGGCCTCCCTGCGGGCCTCGTTCAGGATCCGGTCGGCCTCGGCCTGCGAGCGGCGGGCCACCTCGGTGTCGGAGATCAGCGAGCCGCGCTCGGCGTGCGCGCCGGAGATGATCCGCTCGGCCTCCTGGCGGGCCTGCTCGACCATCGAGTCACGGTCGCCGATCAGCACCTGTGCCTGGGCGAGGGAGTCGGGCAGGGCCGCCCGGACCTCCTCCAGCATCGCGAGCAGTTCGGCGCGGTTGACCACGCACGAGGCCGACATGGGCATCGACCGGGCGCCGGAGACCGAGGCGACGATCTCGTCGAGCTTCTTCTGCACGTCCACCTGTGCTCGCCACTCTCTACAGCTGTGTTGGAGACGGACGGGACGACTGTAGCCCCATCAGTCCTTGTGCAGGCGCTCGTTGAGGGCGTCCAGGACGACCGGCGGCACCAGGTGGGCGATGTCGCCGCCCCAGGTCGCGACCTCCTTGACGAGGGAGGAGGACAGGAAGCTGTAGGTGGGGTTGGTGGGGACGAACAGGGTCTCCACGCCCGAGAGGCCGTTGTTCATCTGGGCCATCTGCAGCTCGTAGTCGAAGTCGCTGACCGCGCGCAGGCCCTTGACGATCGCGGGGATGTCGCGCTGCTTGCAGTAGTCGACGAGGAGTCCGTGGAAGGCCTCGACCTTCACGTTGCCGTACTCGGCGGTGACCTGGCGGATCAGATCGATCCGCTCGTCGATCTCGAACAGGCCCTTCTTGGACTTGTTGATCATGACCGCGACATAGACCTCGTCGTACAGACGGGAGGCGCGGGAAATGATGTCGAGATGTCCGTTGGTGATCGGGTCGAACGACCCGGGACAGACGGCGCGGCGCACTTGAGCTCCCTCGCTCTCCGGTCCGGTCATCGTGCGTCTTCGCACGTAGAGGCGGCGCGACCGTACCAAAACGTTCCCTCGCCGTAGCGACGGGACCGGAGTGCTTCAAAACCCTCCGGCCATCCGAATTCACCGCCTCTGGTGCTGCGCTCCACGGTGACGAGCGCGTCCGCCGCGAGCCAGCCCCCCGAGCGGAGTGTGAGGAGAATCTCCCGAAGATCGTGATCTGTGACTCGGTACGGCGGGTCCAGGAAGACGATGTCGTACGGCTCGGCCGGCGCCGGTTGCTGGACGATCTGCTCCGCTTTGCCCGCCCGGACCTCGGCGCCGGGGAGGGCGATCGCTTTCACGTTCTCCCGGATGATCCGGGCGGCTCTCGC
>JABFXD010000975.1 GCA_013361925.1 Streptomyces sp.
GTCCCCTCCCGAGAGCGTCACGGGCGCGAAGTCGCTCATCCGTTCGCTTGAAGAGGTCGGCGTCGACACGGTATTCGGTATCCCCGGAGGCACGATCCTGCCGGCGTACGACCCGATGATGGACTCCACCCGGGTGCGTCACGTCCTGGTCCGCCACGAGCAGGGCGCCGGTCACGCGGCCACGGGTTACGCGCAGGCCACCGGCAAGGTCGGCGTCTGCATGGCGACCTCGGGACCCGGCGCGACCAACCTCGTCACCCCGATCGCGGACGCCAACATGGACTCGGTGCCGCTCGTGGCGATCACCGGCCAGGTCGTCTCCAAGGCGATCGGCACGGACGCCTTCCAGGAGGCGGACATCGTCGGCATCACGATGCCGATCACCAAGCACAGCTTCCTGGTCACCAAGGCCGAGGACATCCCGCGGACCATCGCGCAGGCGTTCCACATCGCCTCCACCGGCCGCCCCGGCCCGGTGCTGGTGGACATCCCCAAGGACATCCTCCAGGCGCAGACCACGTTCTCCTGGCCGCCGGTCATGGACCTGCCCGGCTACCGCCCGGTGACCAAGCCGCACGCCAAGCAGATCCGCGAGGCCGCGAAGCTCATCACGGCCGCCAAGCGGCCCGTCCTCTACGTCGGCGGCGGCGTCATCAAGGCCCAGGCCACCGCCGAGCTGAAGGTCCTCGCAGAACTCACCGGAGCGCCCGTCACCACCACCCTGATGGCGCTCGGCGCATTCCCCGACAGCCACCCGCTGCACGTGGGAATGCCGGGCATGCACGGTGCGGTCACCGCCGTCACCGCGCTGCAGAAGGCCGACCTGATCGTCGCCCTCGGAGCCCGCTTCGACGACCGCGTCACCGGCAAGCTGGACAGCTTCGCCCCGTACGCCAAGATCGTCCACGCCGACATCGACCCCGCGGAGATCGGCAAGAACCGCACCGCGGACGTGCCGATCGTCGGTGACGCCCGCGAGGTCATCGCCGACCTGGTCCAGGCCGTGCAGAAGGAGCACAGCGAGGGCCACCAGGGCGATTACACCGCCTGGTGGAAGGACCTCAACCGCTGGCGCGAGACCTACCCGCTCGGTTACGACCAGCCGGAGAACGGCTCGCTGTCGCCGCAGCAGGTCATCCAGCGCATCGGCCAGCTCGCCCCGCAGGACACGATCTTCGCCGCGGGCGTCGGCCAGCACCAGATGTGGGCCGCGCACTACATCGAGTACGAGAAGCCCGCGACCTGGCTGAACTCCGGCGGCGCCGGAACCATGGGCTACGCGGTCCCCGCCGCGATGGGCGCCAAGGCCGGCCGGCCGGACCGGGCGGTCTGGGCGATCGACGGCGACGGCTGCTTCCAGATGACCAACCAGGAGCTCACCACCTGCGCCCTGAACAACATCCCGATCAAGGTCGCCGTCATCAACAACGGCGCCCTCGGGATGGTCCGCCAGTGGCAGACCCTCTTCTACAACCAGCGGTACTCCAACACCGTGCTGCACTCCGGGCCCGACGACGTCAACCCGGACGCCCGCGGCACCCGCGTCCCCGACTTCGTGAAGCTGTCGGAGGCCATGGGCTGCTACGCGATCCGCTGCGAGGACCCGGCCGACCTCGACAAGGTCATCGAAGAGGCGAACTCGATCAACGACCGCCCGGTCGTCATCGACTTCATCGTCCACGAGGACGCCATGGTGTGGCCGATGGTCGCCGCCGGCACCTCCAACGACGAGATCCTGGCCGCCCGGGACGTCCGCCCCGACTTCGGCGACAACGAAGACGACTGAGCGAGAGAGACGTAAAAGATCATGTCCAAGCACACGCTCTCCGTCCTGGTGGAGAACAAGCCGGGCATCCTCGCCCGGATCGCCGCGCTGTTCTCCCGCCGCGGCTTCAACATCGACTCGCTCGCCGTCGGGGTCACCGAGCACGCGGACATCTCCCGCATCACGATCGTCGTGAGCGTCGAGGCGCTGCCCCTGGAGCAGGTCACCAAGCAGCTCAACAAGCTCGTCGAGGTGCTCAAGATCGTCGAGCTGGAGCCGTCGAGCGCCGTTCAGCGTGAACTCGTTCTGGTGAAGGTGCGCGCCGACAACGAGACCCGCTCCCAGATCGTCGAGATCGTCCAGCTGTTCCGCGCCAAGACCGTCGACGTCTCCCCGGAGGCCGTCACCATCGAGGCCACCGGCGGCAGCGACAAGCTGGAGGCCATGCTCAAGATGCTGGAGCCCTTCGGCATCAAGGAGCTCGTCCAGTCCGGCACGATCGCGATCGGCCGCGGCGCGCGGTCGATCACCGACCGTTCGCTGCGCGCGCTCGACCGAAGCGCGTAAGGCAGGCACGGGCGGCGGCGCGAGCCGTCGCCCGTATGGCGAGACCCCCAGACTTCACTTCAGCCCGCCGTCATACGGTGGGACGCAACACCTGCACTCAAGGAGAGAACCCAAAGTGGCCGAGCTGTTCTACGACGCCGACGCCGACCTGTCCATCATCCAGGGCCGCAAGGTCGCGGTCATCGGTTACGGCAGCCAGGGCCACGCCCACGCGCTGTCGCTCCGTGACTCGGGTGTCGACGTGCGTGTCGGTCTGCACGAGGGCTCCAAGTCCAAGGCCAAGGCCGAGGAGCAGGGCCTGCGCGTGGTGACGCCGTCGGAGGCCGCCGCCGAGGCCGACGTCATCATGATCCTGGTCCCGGACCCGATCCAGGCCCAGGTCTACGAGGAGTCCATCAAGGACAACCTCAACGAGGGCGACGCGCTGTTCTTCGGCCACGGTCTGAACATCCGCTTCGACTTCATCAAGCCCCCGGCCGGCGTGGACGTCTGCATGGTCGCCCCCAAGGGCCCGGGTCACCTCGTGCGCCGTCAGTACGAGGAGGGTCGCGGCGTTCCCTGCATCGCGGCCGTCGAGCAGGACGCCACGGGCAACGCCTTCGCGCTGGCCCTGTCGTACGCCAAGGGCATCGGTGGCACCCGCGCGGGCGTCATCAAGACGACCTTCACCGAGGAGACCGAGACCGACCTCTTCGGCGAGCAGGCCGTTCTCTGTGGCGGTACGGCCGCGCTGGTCAAGGCCGGCTTCGAGACGCTGACCGAGGCGGGCTACCAGCCGGAGATCGCGTACTTCGAGTGCCTGCACGAGCTGAAGCTCATCGTCGACCTCATGTACGAGGGCGGCCTGGAGAAGATGCGCTGGTCCGTCTCCGAGACCGCCGAGTGGGGCGACTACGTCACCGGCCCGCGCATCATCACCGACGCCACCAAGGCCGAGATGAAGAAGGTCCTGGCCGAGATCCAGGACGGCACCTTCGCGCGTGAGTGGATGGCCGAGTACCACGGCGGTCTGAAGAAGTACAACGAGTACAAGCAGCAGGACTCCGAGCACCTCCTGGAGACCACCGGCAAGCAGCTGCGCAAGCTGATGAGCTGGGTCGACGAGGAGGCGTAAGTCCTCCAGCGACGGGGCCGGAGCGGCATGCTCCGGCCCCGTTGTCCAACCTGTCCGGCCACGGACGGGTGATCCTTCCGCAGTGGCGTAAATGCCCGGTGGCCACGCCACTACACTGCTGCACTACATACGCGTCAGGCCCACAGCGTCGTGCGTCTTCCACGCGGC
>JABFXD010000631.1 GCA_013361925.1 Streptomyces sp.
GCTGTCCGACCGGCACGGCATCCGCGTCCAGCTGCGCCCCTCCGGCGAGCAGGCCGGCACCACCTCGCTGGTCATGCTCCCCGACGCGATCACCCACGGTGGTGGCGGCGAGCAGCAGGCGGGCCGCGACGAGTTCACGGTCTCGCAGATCATCCCGGAGCAGAACTTCCAGGGTGAGGACTTCAGCCAGCCGATGCGCACGGCCGCGGAGCTCGGCTTCGACGACAGCCGCTACTCCGACATCCCGGACGACATCCGGGAGCTGGACCCGGTCGGCCGCTCGCTGATGCGCGAGGAGCGCCGGGCGGCCCTGGAGGCCCAGCGGCCGCACGACCCGGACGCGCCCGACGCGTACGGCGACCCGTTCGAGGCGCAGCCGTCCTACGACAACGGCACCGGTGCCTACCCGGAGCAGCAGCAGCCCGTCGGCTACGACGCGCAGCCCGGCTACGACGAGCTCCAGCAGACCCCGTACGAGGAGCCGCAGCGCTCGTCGTACGAGGAGCCTGCCGCGCGCCCGTCGTACGAGGAGCCGTACTTCGCGCCGAACGACCCGATGCCGCAGAACGACACCTTCTCGCCGAACGGCGGCTACCCGGAGCCCGGGTATGCGGAGCCGGTCCGTGAGGAGCCCGCTGCCGCCGGTCCCCCGGCCTCCGAGCCCTTCGCGGCCTTCGAGGAGCGGCGCTACCAGGACGACTGGCCGCAGCAGGACGGATTCCAGAACGGTTACACGCCCGATTACGCTCCGGAAACGGAACGTGCTCAGGGCCCTGACGCGGGCGAGCGTGACCGCGTAGGCTTCGACCGTCCGGGACCGGCCCCCTCCGCGGGCCACGCGCTCACCGACGCCGGACTGCCCCGCCGCGGATCACTCGGCGGAACGAACGGCTCGAACGGCGCGCGGCCGGCCCACCAGGAAGCACCGGCCCCGGTGCCGACTCAGGCTCCCTCGAGCAACGGCAACGGCGACTGGCGCTCGGCCAACGACGAGCGCTGGCAGCAGGCCTCCGCTCTGAGGAAGCCCAAGGCGGGTGGGGTCACCTCCTCCGGCCTGCCGCGGCGGGTTCCCCGGGCCAACCTGGTCGAGGGGACCGCGGAGTCGACCCCCCAGGGAGGCCCACAGGTCTCCCGCGCCCCGGAGGACGTCCGGGGCAGGCTGAGCAACCTGCGCCGGGGCGTCCAGCGAGGACGCAACGCGGGCGCAGGCAGTGAAACGAACGGCCAGGGCTTCGGTCCTGACAGCACCTACAACCAGGAGCGTTAGTGTGAGCCCGATGAGCCAGGCGGCACAGAACCTGAACTGGTTGATCACCAACTTCGTGGACAACACCCCCGGGGTGTCTCACACGGTGGTGGTCTCCGCCGACGGACTCCTTCTGGCGATGTCCGAAGGGTTTCCGCGCGACCGCGCCGACCAGCTTGCGGCCGTCGCGTCCGGTCTGACCTCGCTGACCGCGGGTGCGTCCCGCATCTTCGAGGGCGGCGCCGTGAACCAGACGGTTGTGGAGATGGAGCGGGGATTCCTCTTCATCATGTCCGTATCCGACGGTTCCTCGCTCGCGGTCCTGGCCCACCCGGAGGCGGACATCGGCCTCATTGGGTACGAGATGGCCCTTCTGGTGGACCGTGCCGGTACGGTCCTGACGCCCGATCTGCGTGCGGAGCTCCAAGGGAGCCTGCTCAACTAACAGACAGACGGTGCGTTTTGGCGTCCCGGGGCCGTAAGGTTTCGGGACGCGGCTCCACAGTGATGCGGTGCCCGGCACAGTCGGAGGAGGAGAGAAAGTGGCAACACCCCCAGGCGGTTCATCGTCGGGCAATTGGTCGTACGGTCCCGGACAGGGCCAGAACGACGGTGCCCAGAACCCGAACCGTTACAACTTCCCCTCCGCACCCAGCCAGCGGCAGCCGTACGCCCCCCAGCACCCCCAGGGTCCCGGGCCGTCGCCGTACGACCAGCCGCCCGCGCCGCGCATCCAGCCGGTGCAGCCGCAGCGACGCTCCCCTGAGCCGGCGCCCGCAGGGGCGTCGAACAACCCCTTGGTGCGCCCGTACGCCATGACCGGCGGCCGGACGCGCCCCCGCTACCAGCTCGCCATCGAGGCGCTGGTGCACACCACCGCGCAGCCGCACCAGATGCAGGGCCAGTTGCCCGAGCATCAGCGGATCTGCAACCTCTGCCGGGAGATCAAGTCGGTAGCCGAGGTCTCGGCGTTGCTGACCATTCCTCTCGGTGTGGCCAGGATCCTCGTCGCCGACTTGGCGGAGGCAGGACTGGTCGCGATCCATCAGCCCGGCGGCGACGAGAACGCCGGCGGCCAGCCAGACGTGACACTGCTCGAAAGGGTGCTCAGTGGACTTCGCAAGCTCTAGCGGCGGTCCTTCCCGCTCCACCACCTCGGCGAAGATCGTGGTGGCGGGTGGCTTCGGCGTGGGCAAGACCACGTTCGTCGGGGCCGTCTCGGAGATCAACCCGCTGCGTACCGAGGCCGTCATGACGTCCGCCAGCGCGGGCATCGACGACCTCACCCACACCGGAGACAAGACGACCACCACGGTCGCCATGGACTTCGGCCGCATCACCCTGGACCAGGACCTGATCCTGTACCTCTTCGGTACGCCCGGTCAGGACCGCTTCTGGTTCATGTGGGACGACCTGGTCCGCGGCGCGATCGGCGCGATCGTGCTGGTGGACACCCGGCGTCTCGCCGACTGCTTCCCGGCGGTCGACTACTTCGAGAACAGCGGTCTGCCCTTCGTGATCGCCCTCAACGGCTTCGACGGCAATCAGCCGTACAACCCGGACGAGGTGCGCGAGGCGCTGCAGATCGGCCCGGACACCCCGATCATCACCACGGACGCGCGGCACCGCGCCGACGCGAAGTCCGCTTTGATCACGCTGGTCGAGCACGCGCTGATGGCACGGCTGCGGTAGTGAACGTGCGGCCACCGGGCTGCCCCTGACGGTCGTCGGCCGTCTGCGGCTGCCTGGTCGCTGGTCGCGCAGTTCCCCGCGCCCCTTGAAGGCACACGGAAGGGCCCCTCTCTCGGAGAGGGGCCCTTCCGTGTGTGTGGAAGCCTGCTGAGGCGGTGCGGCCTAGCCGTGCCAGCTGTGCGGGGCGCGGAAGCCGCCCTCGCGCTCCAGGCGGCGCCAGCCGGCCTTGGGACGGCCGGGGTGGGGCTGCACGTCCGACGGGGCGGCCGCGGCGCGCGCGAGCAGGACGGCCGTGATGGCGGCCACCTCCTCGGGCTCGGCGTGGCCCTTCTCGACGCGAATGTCAGGGGTGCTCATAGGTCTCAGTCTCCGTGAGAGAGGTTTCCGCGAGGGTGTCGCGGAGGGTCCGCCGGGTTACTGCGGGGGGTTGCCGTGCTTGCGCGAGGGCAGGTCGGCGTGCTTGGTCTGCAGCATCGCCAGGGAGCGGATGAGGATCTCGCGGGTCTCGCTCGGGTCGATGACGTCGTCGACCAGTCCCCGCTCCGCCGCGTAGTAGGGGTGCATGAGCTCGGACTTGTACTCCTTGACCATGCGGGCCCGCATGGCCTCGGGGTCCTCGGCGTCCGCGATCTGCCGGCGGAAGATGACGTTGGCGGCACCCTCGGCGCCCATCA
>JABFXD010000773.1 GCA_013361925.1 Streptomyces sp.
ACCAAGTGTGAGCCGGTCGATGGTCCGGACCACTTGCTGTGGACGTCGTTGTCGTCCGAAGATTTTCCTCCCCGCTCTCCGCAACCGCGCGAAGGGCGGGGAGCGTCTTTGCGAACGCCCTTCGGAGGGCGTACGCCCTTCCGGGGGCGCGGGGATGCTGCAAGGGGCGTGGGGACGCCCCGAACCATTCAGGACATAGGGGAAGAGCGGGTAGGCATGAGGGCGCTTGACGCACGGTCAGTAGTGCTGCCTGACACAAGACGGGGGGCTGGATCCCAGGGCGTCGCGCCGGCCGACGCAAAAGTGACGCGAGGCACGTACAACCCTCACGGGGGTCACGGTGTCCAACAGGCGTGGCAGAGGTACTCGACTTCAGCGCGGCACGTGGCGGTACGGCCCTTCGGCCCCGCCCCGCGGCCCTACGACCCCGCATGCCCGGCGCGCCCGGCGGCATGCCGGTGATCGCGCCCATGCCCGCAGCGCGGCCCGCCCGCATACCGAACCAGCGCGACGGCGCCGAGGATGTGACGGCGGCCGGTACGACCGTCGACCACCTCACCGAGACCTACCGGGCGCACTACAGCTCCCTGCTGCGTCTCGCCGCCCTCCTCCTCGACGACACCGCCTCCTGCGAGGACGTCGTCCAGGAGGCCTTCATCCGCGTCCACTCCGCGCGCAAGCGCGTCCGTGACCGCGACAAGACGCTCGCGTATCTGCGCCAGACCGTCGTCAACCTCTCCCGCTCGGCCCTGCGCCGCCGCATCCTCGGACTGAAGCTGCTGTCCAAGCCGATGCCGGACATGGCGAGCGCCGAGGAGGGGGCGTACGACCAGCTGGAGCGCGACTCCCTCATCAAGGCGATGAAGGGACTCCAGCGCCGCCAGCGCGAGGTCCTCGTCCTGCGCTACTTCGCGGACATGACCGAGGCGCAGGTCGCCGAGACGCTCGGGATATCCCTGGGCTCGGTGAAGGCGTACGGCTCCCGTGGCATCGCCGCGCTCCGCGTCGCCATGGAGGCACCGGCATGAGCGGGGACCAGGACGCGGGCCGGGACGGGCGGCGCCACCTGCACCAGCCCTTCGACTGGCACGAGCCGGGCGGGGACGGGCAGGACACCCCGAAGCAATCACACGCTGGGAACGGAACTGTGAACCACGGCCTCGACGACCAGAGCCCCGGCAGCGGGCTCGACTCGGACGAGCTGGCACTGCGCCGCATGCTGCACCAGGCGGTCCAGGAGATCGAGCCGCGCGACGGCACACTGGACCACCTGCGGCACGCGGTACCGGCCCGCCGGGCCCGCAAGCGGCAGGCCCTGGTGGGCATGGCCGCCGCGGCGCTCTTCATCGGCACCGCCGTCCCGGCCCTGTTGCACGTCTCCGGCGCCACCGGCTCCGACGCCGACCCGCAGAACGCCGGCCACTACTCGCAGGCCCAGGGCGGCGCGAGCCAGGGCAAGGGCCCGGACGGCGGCGAGTCCACCTCCGGGGGCAGCTCCGGCAAGGTCGAGGACAAGGACAAGGGCGACCACAAGGGCGACGAGGAGGGCAAGGGCTCCAGCGCCGGCGGCGGCTCCGCGGGCGCCACCGACCCGTCCGCGACCAGCACGGTCGGCGTCCCCGTCTGCACCGCCGCCGACCTCGGTTCGGCGACCGCCAGCTCCGGCGCCGCCGACACCGCCGGCGCGGTCTACGGCACCTTCCGCTACACCAACACCTCCACGGCCGCCTGCACGGTCGCGGGCCCCGGCTCGATCAGCTTCGCGGTGGCGGGCGCGGCGGACTCGGCGAAGATCGGCCAGGTCCGGCACGTCGCCGGCGACGCCGCGGCCTCACTCCCCGACCCGTCCACGGAACTCGCCTCCCTGGTCCTCCAGCCCGGCGCCTCCTACGACGTCCAGTTCGCCTGGGTCCCCTCGGAGACCTGCCCCGTCGACAGCGGCGACCCGGACCCGTCCCCCGACCCGACCCCGAGCGGCGACACCGGCACCACCACGGAGGGCACCTCCACCGGCGGCGACACGGGCACGACCACCCAGCTCGTCACGGAGGACGGCGGCACGGCCGACGGCAGCGTCACGGTCACCAACTCCGCCGAGGGCGGCGTCGCGTCGGCCACCACGACGGTGAGCAACGCGTGCGCGGGCACGATCTACTGGACGGGCGTGCTGGCGGCGTCGTAGGACGTCTGAGGGGCTTTTGGCGCTGTTCGGAGGGCTGTGCGATGCCGACCGGCGTCAAACAGCCGCTCGCTGCTCGCTCTCCTCGGGGACAAGACCCAGCTCCGCGTCCCGGAGGAACTCCACCTCGCGCCGCAGCAACCGGAACCACATGAAGACCACGAACCCGGCGAACACGAACCACTCGCCGGTGTACCCCAGGTTCTGGAACGCCTTCAGGTTCAGCCCGCTGTCGGCCGGCGCGCTCGCGGGCACCGCCTTCATCCCCGGATCGGCCTTGTCGAGGGTGACCCACGCGTCGTACAGGTCGTACGACACCAGGTTCACCAGCGAGGCCGCACTGATCGCCGAGGTCTGCCCCGCGGGCAGCCCGCCCTGCGCACTGACGCCGTTCTCCCCGGGCTGCTCGGACGCCTGCAAGGCCCCCGTGACGGTGACCTCGCCCTTCGGCGCGGCCGGTGCCTTCGCCGGATCGGCGTTCCCGGGCAGCCAGCCGCGGACCACCGGCAGCGCCTTGCCCCCGTCGGTGCGCAGCAGCGTCAGCACATAGAACCCGCGCTTGCCGTCCAGCTCCCGCCCCGGTACCAGCAACTGCGTGCCGTACCGCCCGCTCACCGTGGCCTGCCGCCCGGACGTCTCCTGGTCCACGGGCAGCAGCTCGGCCAGCGGGGCCGCGGCCTCCCGCTTGTTGGACGCGGCCTGCGCGGTCGCCTGATCATGGCTCTGCATCCGCTCCTCGAAGCGGCTCAGCTGCCAGGACCCCATGAACACACAGAAGGGGATGGCGAGCAGCACGAAGACGTTGATCCCCCACCAACGGGGCGTCAGCAGAAACCGGTACACACCCCAACGGTACGGGTCAGCCCGAAAGCACCCACCCGCGGGGTCGGCACCGTCAGTACCGCTCGGTGAGATGATCCCGCCCGGCCGGAGGCTCGTACGGTTCCGGCCAGAAGTCGGTGACCGCGGCTATCCGCCCGTCCCCGTCCCCCGTGAAGAACGAGATGCCGTACATCTCCTCCAGCCCCACCGTGAAGTGCGCCCAGGTGACCACCTGCTCCGGCTCGGCGACGATCCGCTCGATCCGCAGATGCCAGTCGCCCGGGTACTCCCGATTGAAGCGCACGTACCGCTCGCGCCCGCTGATCCGCTCCCGCGTCTGCGGCAGCGTGTACACCACGTCCGCGGCCAGCGTCCCCGCGAACGTCTCCCAGTCCCGCGCCTCCGCACAGGCCCAGAAGGTCTCGACTGTCTTGCGCAGCTCGGTCATGCGGACGAGTCTGCACCCGACCACTGACAATCGCCCCGGCCCGCGTCAGCCGTTGCTCGCCCGCAGCGGCGGGCCCGGAGCGGTGCATGGCCGCGAAGTTATCCACAGGCTGAGGACCCCGCCAGTGATTTGTCTGTGCGGGCGGGCAGTATGGGCC
>JABFXD010000330.1 GCA_013361925.1 Streptomyces sp.
CGCGGGACTCCAGGCGATCCTCGGCTACTACAAGCCGATCCGATGACCCGTACGACCCCGCCCCGCCCCTTCGACATCGAGGCCCTGCTCCCCGAACTGGCCGCACACCGAGGCACCTGCACCCGCCTCCACCCCCGCCCCGGCGCGCCGACGCCGTACGACAGCTCGGTGGGCGGCCCACTGCTGTGGCCCGCGGACGAGCCGTGGCCGCCCTGGACGCAGGAGCACCGCAGGAACAAGGGTCGCAGGATCGCGGACATCCACGAGGAACGCCGTATCCACGCGGAGGCGAAGGACCGCCCCTCCCCACCGACGAGGAACGCGAGCGGCTGACGGCACTGCAACGGCGTCACAAGCTCCCGGACATCGAGGACACCCACCCCGTCCCACTCCTCCCGCTGGCCCAGCTGTACGCCCGTGACGTGCCGAACCTCCCGGCCCCGCCCGGCCACGACCTCCTCCAGGTGCTGTGGTGCCCCTTCGAGACCCACGGCTTCCCGCACGCCCCTGCCATCCACCTGCGCCGGCGCGACTCCATGGCCGCCCTGGACGCCGTACTCACGAACCCGCCGCTCCCGGCGGTGGTCGGCTACGAGGGACTGGTCCCCGAGCCCTGCGTACTGCACCCCGAGCCGGGGGTCGTGGAGTACGAGTGGCCCGAACTCCTCTCTGGAGGACGAGGTCCTCACTCCCACGCACATCAGGGTGGGAGTGAGGACGGCACGTTCAACGTCTTCGTCTGCCCCGCGGACCCGGCACACGACCACCGGACATCCCTCCAGGGGTGAGACCTGCCCCCCGGAAACACGAAAGGCAAGGAGGTGTGGACACCCCTTGCCATATTCAATGTATAGCGCACCGGGGGCCTTGCGGCAAGGCCCCCCTCGTGCCGCAGAATCGTCGGCCTGAGCCCGGGACCTGCGGAAACGAGGAAGTCGCTGATGCGTGTTGTGCTGCTGACGTACGGATCGCGCGGGGACGTGGAACCGATGGCGGGCCTGGCGGTCGCGTTGCGGGAGCTGGGCGTGGAGGTGTCGGTGTGCGCGCCGCCCGACTTCGAGGAGCTGCTGGCCGGGGTCGGCGTCCCGCTGGTGGCGATCGGTCAGTCCGTGCGCGTACTGGCGACGGACGCCCTGACCGGTAAGCCGACGAAGCTCCCCCCGACCATGCGGGAGCGCGCCGCCGCGCTGTTCGCGTCGGTGTACGACACGGTCGCCCCGGTGGCCGAGGGCAGCGACCTGGTGGTGGCGACGGGACTCCTCCCGGCGGCCGCCGCGGCCCGCGCCGCGGCGGAGAAGTCGGGCGTCCCGTACGCGTTCGTCTCCTACTTCCCGTCCTACCTGCCCTCCCCGCACCACCCGCCGCTCGCCTTCCCGGGCCACCCGCTCCCGGCGGACGTCACGGACAACCGGGCGCTGTGGGACCTGAACACCGACGTCCTGAACGAGCTGTTCGGCGCCGCCGTCAACACCCACCGCGCCGAGCTCGGCCTGCCCCCGGTGGCGAACGTCCGCGACCACGTCCTCACCGACCGCCCGCTCCTCGCGTCCGACCCGGCCCTGAGCCCCTGGCCCGAGCCCGCCGAGCTCGACGTCGTCCAGACCGGCGCCTGGATCCGGACCGACGACCGGCCGCTCCCCGAGGACCTGGAGAAGTTCCTGGCCGCGGGCGCCCCGCCGGTGTACGTCGGCTTCGGCAGCATGCCGCTGCGGGACGCGGCCGACGTCTCCCGGGCAGCCGTGGAAGCGGTCCGCGCGCACGGACACCGGGTACTGCTCGGACGCGGCTGGGCCGACCTCGCGCTGACCGACGGCCAGGACGACTGCTTCGTCGTCGGCGAGGTCAACCAGCAGGAGCTGTTCCGCCGGGTGGCCGCGGTCGTCCACCACGGAGGCGCCGGTACGACCACCACCGCCGCCCGGGCCGGGGCGCCGCAGGTCGTGGTGGCCCAGATGGCCGACCAGCCGTACTGGGCACAGCGCGTCGCCGAACTCGGCATCGGCGCGGCCCACGACGGCCCGACCCCGACCTACGGCTCGCTGTCGGCCGCCCTCACCGTCGCCCTGGCCCCCGAGACCCGCGAGCGCGCCCGGTCCCTGGCGGCCGAGATCCGCACCGACGGGGCGACGATCGCGGCGAAGCTGCTGGTCGACGTGGCGGGTCCCGCCGTGCCGTAAAGACGGCCATGCATGCTTGAACATCGTCCATCACCCGCATTCGGCCTCCATCGGAGCTGATCACGTGAACCCCCAGGGAACCGCCGGCACGGCGTTCGACCTGCCCGACCGCCTCTCCGCCAAGGCCGACCCCGCCCTGATCGCCGCCGACGAGGAGCACTTCGCGGCGATCGCGGCGAGCCTGGAGGAGTCGATCGCCGAGCTGTCCGAGCGGCTCGACGCCGAGCTCAGGGCGCCCGGCGGCGCGGGCCGGGCCGCGATGGACCGGGACGCGGAGATCCACCGCCTGACCGCCCGCCTGCGTACGCTGCGCCGCTTCGGCCTCGACCTGTGCCTCGGCCGCATGGTCGGCGCCGACGACGCAGAGCCCCTCTACGTGGGCCGCCTCGGGCTCACCGACAGCGAGGGGCACCGGCTGCTGATCGACTGGCGTTCGCCGGCCGCCGAGCCGTTCTTCGCGGCGACCCACGCGAACCCGATGGGCCTCGCGAGCCGCCGCCGCTACCGCTGGACCGAGGGCCGGATCAGCGACTACTGGGACGAGGTGTTCACCGCCGACGGCCTGGAGCGGCAGGTCGCCCTCGACGACCAGTCCGCCTTCATCGCCAGCCTCGGCAGCAACCGCTCGGACCGGATGCGCGACGTCCTCGCCACCATCCAGTCCGACCAGGACGCCATCATCCGCGCCGGTTCGCGCGGCGCGCTCGTCGTCGACGGCGGCCCCGGCACCGGCAAGACCGTCGTCGCCCTGCACCGCACCGCCCATCTCCTCTACTCCGACCCCCGCCTCGGCCACCGCAGGGGCGGCGTCCTGTTCGTCGGCCCGCACCGCCCCTACCTCTCGTACGTCGCCGACGTCCTGCCGAGCCTCGGCGAGGAGGGCGTACAGACCTGCATCCTGCGCGACCTGGTCGAGGAGGGCGCGGAGGCGACCCTGGAGACCGACCCGGAGGTGGCCCGGCTGAAGTCCTCCGCCGACCTCGTGAAGGCCATCGAGAAGGCCGTACGGTTCTACGAGGAGCCGCCCACCGAGGGCAGGACGGTCACCGTCGACCACACCGACCTCCGTCTGACCGCCGCCGACTGGGCCGAAGCGTTCGACGCCCCGGAACCGGGCACCCCCCACAACGAGGCCCGCGGCGAGATCTGGAACAAGCTCGTCGCGATCCTGCGGGAGAAGTACCGGGGCAAGGACCTCCCGGCCGAGCAGTTCCGCAGGGTGCTGCGCCAGGACAGGGAACTGGTGGACGCCCTGAACAGCGCCTGGCCCCTGCTGGAGGCGGCCGACCTGGTCGGCGACCTGTGGACCGTCCCCGCCTATCTGCGGCTGTGCGCCCCATGGCTCACCCGCGACGAGGTCCGCACCCTGCAACGCGAGAACCCGGCGGCCTGGACCGTCTCCGACCTCCCCCTCCTCGACGCGGCC
>JABFXD010000122.1 GCA_013361925.1 Streptomyces sp.
GGCCAACTGCCGCTGTCCGGCGGGCGGAAGACCGCGTCCGCCGGGCTGCCCGACCTCTCCTCCGCCGAGAAGCTCAGCGCCGAGCTGGGTGTCCTGTCCATGGACGCCTCGCGCAACCTCATGGACGACCACCGGGCGTTCCTGAGCGAGCTGGGCGTGACCGACGCGCGCCGGCTGCGGGAGGCGCGGCACGGGGAGACCGTCCTCGTCGCCGGCGCCAAGGCGGCCACCCAGACCCCGCCGATCCGGTCCGGCAAGCGGGTCATCTTCTCCACCCTGGACGACGGCACCGGCCTGGTCGACCTCGCCTTCTTCGACGACTCCCACGACGCCTGCGCCCACACCGTCTTCCACTCCTGGCTGCTGCTGGTGCGCGGCACGGTGCAGCGGCGCGGCCCGCGCAGTCTCAGCGTGGTGGGTACCGCCGCCTGGAACCTCGCCGAACTCGTCGAACTCCGCGCCGAGCAGGGCCTGGACGCGGTGGCGGCCCGCCTGGCGGAGCCGGTGCCGGAAGCCGGCGGGGACTCCACCGACGGCCGACGCATCCATTTGCCGACGGGATACGAACTGCATCCGTGGGCCGATCTGCGACCTGCGGGCCAAGAGCCTTCACAGATACGGAAGTTGTGGCACCAGAGTCCGGGGAGTGCGGGATGACCATCCTCTGCGTACGTTTCCAGCTGCCGCCGGCGCACGAGGCGGCCCTGCCGGGGCTGCTCGGCCTGCTCGAGGACTTCACGCCCGTCGTGGAGGCGCTGCCACCGGACGGGGCGCTCGCCGATCTGCGGGGCGCCGAACGGTACTTCGGGCGCGACGCCGTCGAACTGGCCTCGGTCATCCGGGTCCGCGCCCTCGCCCACCACGGCGTCGACTGCGTGATCGGTGCCGGTCCCGGCCCGATGCTGGCCCGCATGGCGCTGCGGGACGCCCGGCCCGGGGTGACCCGTGCGGTGGCCGAGGGGGAGGTGGCCGACTTCCTCGCCGGGAAGCCGGTGGCCGCGCTCCCCGGCGTCGGCACGGCCACCGCCCGCACCCTGTGCGAGTACGGCCTCGACACCCTCGGCCGGGTCGCCGCCGCCCCCCTGTCCACCCTCCAGCGCCTGGTCGGCGCGAAGGCGGGCCGCGAACTGCACGAGAAGGCGGGCGGCGTCGACCGCGGCCGGGTCGTGCCGAACGGCGTCTCCCGCTCCCTGGCCACCGAACGGCCCTTCACCCGCGACGAGCTGGACCCCGACCGGCACCGCCGCGCCCTGCTGGCCGCCGCCGGTGAACTGGGCGCCCGGCTCCGCGCCGTCGACAAGGTCTGCGGCACCCTGACCCTCACCGTGCGCTACGCCGACCGCTCCTCCACGACCCGTACTCGCACCCTGAAGGAGCCCACCGCCCACTCGGCCGCGCTGACGAGGACGGCCTACGAGATGTACGAGGCGCTCGGCCTCCAGCGCGCCCGGGTCCGCGCCCTCGCCCTGCGCGCCGAGGCGCTCGGCCCCGCCGAACAGGCCTCCCACCAGCTCACCTTCGACCCGGTCGACGAGAAGCTCCGCCGTATCGAGGAGGTCGCGGACCGGGCGCGGGCCAAGTTCGGGCCGCACGCGGTGATGCCGGGGACGCTGGCGGCGTAACGCCCCTCGCGGAGGCGGTCAGTTGGCCCACGGCGGGGTGATGACCGAGCCGTCGGCCATCGTCGCCGACAGGCCGATGGACGTGGTGACCCAGGTGACGGCGGTGTCGTCGGTCGGGTTCTCCACGCTCAGCGTCGCGCCGGGGTTGACGATCACCGTGTCACCCGGCGTCACCCGGTGGGTGTCGCCGTCGAGGGTGATCAGGAGCTCGCCGGCGAGGAGGTGGAGGATCTCCTCGCGGTTCACCGTGTGCGCGGGCGCCTTGGTCCCCGCCGGGATCTCACCGCGCCAGGCGCACAGCTCCTTGCTGCCGGTGAGGGGAGTGGCGTACGAGACGAAACGGGCGCCGTGGATCTCGTGGGTGACGGCTTCGGACGAGTGGACGACAGGCATGGGTGACCCCCGGAAACGGCTGGACGGATAGATGGTCAAGCAGCTTGACCATGTGCATGGCTCCTATGGTCAAGCTGCTTGACCATTTCGTCAAGGGTGTTTCAATGCACCCGTGCAGAACTCCGAAGCCCTCGCCCTGACCGCCGTCCTGCTCGCCGCCGCGGGTGATCTGACGCAGCGCATCAATGACGGCGTCGTCGCGCGTGGGTTCGACGCGCGGCCCGCCTACGGGTTCGCGTTCACCCGGCTCTCCGCGGGCGGCGCCACGGCCACCGAGCTCGCCGCGCACCTCGGGGTGACCAAGCAGGCCGCCAGCCAGCTCGTCGACGACCTGGTGCGCAAGGGGTATGCGGAGCGGCGGGCGCATCCCGGGGACGCGCGGGCCCGGCTCGTGGTGCTGACCGAGCGGGGCTGGGCGTGCACGCGGGCCGCGGAGGAGGCCGCCGCGGACGCGGTCCGGCCGTGGGTCGAACTGCTCGGTGAGGGTGAAGTGCGGGCGTTGCGTGATCAATTGGCGCGCATCGCGCCCTATGGTCCGATCAGGCCCACCTGGTGATGGTTCCTCTGCAGTCCCGCTCGTCTCCGGCTAGCGCTGGAAGTTTTTACTGGCGCGTAACTTCACAACTGCACTACCCGTCCGTAACTTGACGAGTGAACAGCATCCTCGTGATCCGGATCACAGGGCGTAAGGCCATCGCAACTCCCTTGAGCCGCAAGGAGATCACCCGATGCTGCCCTGGAAACGACTGCTCAGACCCCTGACCGCGCTGCTGCTGACCGCCGCGGTCGCCGTCGTCCCCGCCACCGCCGCCCACGCCGCCGACGCCCCCCACTCCGGCTGGAACGACTTCTCCTGCAAGCCCTCCACCACCCACCCCCGCCCCGTCGTCCTGGTGCACGGCACCCTCGGCAACTCCGTCGACAACTGGCTCGGCCTCGCGCCCTACCTGGAGAACCGCGACTACTGCGTCTACTCCCTCGACTACGGCCAACTCCCCGGCGTCCCCGTCTTCAACGGTCTCGGCCCCGTCGACAAGTCGGCCGAGCAGCTCTCCGCCTTCGTCGACAAGGTCCTCGCCGCGACCGGCGCCGCGAAGACCGACGTCGTCGGCCACTCGCAGGGCGGCATGATGCCCCGCTACTACCTCAGGTTCCTCGGCGGAGCCGCCAAGGTGCACGCCCTCGTCGGCATCGCCCCCAGCAACCACGGCACCACCCTCAACGGCCTCACCCACCTGCTGCCGTACTTCCCCGGCGCCGCCGACCTGCTGTCCGCCAACACCCCCGCCCTCGCCGACCAGGTCGCCGGCTCCCCCCTCCTCACCAAGCTCAACGAGGGCGGCGACACCGTCCCCGGCGTCACGTACACGGTCCTCGCCACCAAGTACGACGAGGTCGTCACCCCGTACCGGAGCCAGTTCCTCAGCGGCACCGGCGTCCGCAACGTCGTCCTCCAGGACCTGTGCCCGCTCGACCTCTCCGAGCACGTGGCGATCGGCCTGTTCAGCCTGATCGCCTTCCACGAGGTCGCCAACGCCCTCGACCCGGCCCACGCCACACCGACGACCTGCGCCTCGGTCCTCGG
>JABFXD010000875.1 GCA_013361925.1 Streptomyces sp.
GCCGCGTTGATCTGCGGCTGGGTGAGGAAGAAGGCGTCGGTGAGGTCGGCGTCCGTGAGGTCCGTGTCGCGCAGGTCGGCGCCGATCAGGTCCGCGCCGCGCAGGTCGGCGCCGGTGAGGTCGGCGGCGATGAGGTAGGCGCCGCGGAGGTTCGCGCCGCGCAGGTCGGCGTTCCTGAGGCGGGCGCCCATCAGGTCCGCGCCCCGGCGGTCCTTCTTCTTGCCGCGGGTGCCGGCCCGGACCAGTTCGCTGGTCCGCAGCAGGACCGCGTTGACCTTCTGGCGGTGTGCGGCGACGTCCAGCTCGGCGAGTTCCTCCGGGGTGCCGTGGGTGAGTCCGTCCGTCTCCTCCAGCAGGCGGCGCGCCTCGGCGTGCACCGGGGCCGCGGCCGGCAGGGCGAGCGCCTCGGTGAGGTACCAGAGCAGCTCGTGCAGCTGGCGCACGACCGGGAAGACGTCGACCATACGGCGCGCGTGGTCACGCCCGGCACCACGCCAGTCCTCGCCGCCGAACGTGACCTGCGAGACCTTCTGCCCGGCGCCGAAACAGTCGTAGACCGTGCACCCGGTGTAGCCCTCCTGCCGCAGCCGTGTGTGGATGCCGCACCGGTGGTCGCCCTGGAGGTTGGGGCAGGGCGTGCCGGCCGGCTTGTCGCGGGCGAAGTCCGCCGAGGCCGCGAAGGGCAGGGCGACACAGCACAGCCCGAAGCATCGGGCGCAGTCGCCGCGCAGGTCGGAGGGGAGGGCTGTCTGATCTTGCATGTGGCAAGGATACGGAACGGAAACTCACCGATGAGTTTCCGGCGTTGTGGGGGTCCCCTCATCCAACGGAAAACAAGTTCGGCTACCACAGAGACATGAGCCGACCCAGGCAGGAGCCCACCGCAACGAGGAGAGACGTCATGTGCAGCCACCAGCCCGCGTGCCCCGCCGCCGAGCGCCCCGATCACCACACCGCGGTGATCGTGTCGGCCCACCCCGAACAGGGCTGGAGTCTGCTGTGCAACGGCACCATCGTCTTCGACGACACCGGTGAACTCCTCCCGGACGGGCGGGCGGTGAGCCCGCACCGCCCGGTCGGCGCGGTGCTGGTGGCCGTCTGACTCAGCCCTGCGCACCCGGCGTCCCGAGGCGGGCGAGCCGCTCGGGGTCGGCCAGGATCTGCATCTCGGTGATCCGGCCGTCCACGATGGTGATGCCCATGACCGAAAGCAGCTGCCCCTCGGACACGTTGACCATCCCAACCGCGCCGTTGACCAGCACGAGCTCCGCGAACTGGGCGAACTGGCGGAACAGCAGGGCCTGTTCGGCGACCGGCTTCGCGCCGCGCACCAGCTTGGACGCCGCCGCCCCGCCTACCAGTGCACCGGAGTCGGTCCGCAGCAGGACGTCCGGGTGCAGGACCGCGAGCAGGGCCTCGAAGTCCCCGCCGCGGGCGGCGCTCAGGAAGGCGTCGACGACCTGCCGCTGCCGGCCGAGGTCGGGCTCGGCGGACGGGGTGGCGCCCTTGACCCGGCGCCGGGCGCGGCTGGCCAGCTGCCGGGTGGCCGCCGGACTCTTCTCCACGATCGCGGCGATGTCGTCGAAGGGCACGGCGAACATGTCGTGCAGCACGAACGCGAGCCGTTCGGCGGGCTCCAGGGTCTCCAGGACCACGAGGAGGGCGAGGCCGACGGAGTCCGCCTGGAGCACCTCCTGCTCGGGGTCGATCCGCGAGAGCGGGGTGATCACCGGGTCCGGGACGTAGGTGTCGTCCAGCGGGTCCTCGCGGCGCGTGGTGCGGGAGCGCAGCATGTCGAGGCAGACCCGGCCGACGACCGTGGTGAGCCAGCCGCCGAGGTTGCGGATGTCGTCGGCGTCGGTGCGGCCCAGCTTCAGCCAGGCCTCCTGGACGGCGTCCTCGGCCTCGGCGAGCGAGCCGAGCATGCGGTAGGCGACCGCCTTGAGATGCTCCCGGTGCTCCTCGAAGCGGTCCGCCAGGACGTCGGTGTCCGTCATGTTCTCCCCCGTTGTCCTAGTCATCTGCTGAAAACCTGGAAGGCCACGGCGGGTGTCCCGCCGAAGCGCTCCGCGGTTCGCTCCGCCACTCCGGTGAGGAATCCCCGGACGTAGGTCTCCGGGTCCTCGTCCGTCAACGCCTCGATGTACGCCCGGTGTTCGAGCAGCGAGCGCACCGCGCGCTCCAGGCCGGGCGTCGCGTCCACGGCGTGGGTGGGCGAGGACGATCCGGCCACGGCCACCCAGCGCACGCCGTTCCAGGGCTCCAGGCCCTGTTCCACCAGCTCCGGGAAGATCCAGCGGTTGCCCGCGTCCCCGGCCGCGTCCAGCGTGGCCCGGCCCACCGCGACATGGTCCGGGGTGTTCCAGGCGACGCCGCCCCAGGTGTCCTCGTGGTTGAGGGTGATGACCAGTTCCGGCTTGTGCCGGCGGATCGCGGCGGCGATGTCGCGGCGCAGCGCGGTGCCGTACTCGATCACCCCGTCCCGGTGGTCCAGGAACTCCACGGCCGACACCCCGACGACCGCGGCGCTGGCCCGCTGCTCCTGTTCGCGCAGCGGGGCGCACTTGGCCGGCTCCAGGGTGTCGATGCCGGCCTCGCCGCGGCTCGCCAGGACGTAGGCGACCTCGCGGCCCGCGTCGGTCCAGGCGGCGACGGCCGCGGAGCAGCCGTACTCGAGGTCGTCCGGGTGGGCCACGACCGCGAGTGCGCGCCGCCAGTCCTCTGGCATGGGCTGGAGTTGACTGATCGTCGGCTCTGTCATGGGTGCAGACTAATCCGCGCCGCCGACATCGCCACCGGGATTACGCCTCGTCGCGGGTGAGGGCCAGCAGCCGGTCCAGGACGCGCGGGCCGCCGGCCCGGACGCCGTCGTGCTCGAACTCGTCGGTGACCCAGGTGCGCAGGCCACGGATGGCGCGGGCGGTCCGGAGGGAGTGGGCGGTGTCGACGTACATGTCGTCGTGGTAGACCGCCGCGGCGACCGGGACCTCGTTGGCGGCGAGGCGGTCGGCGTCGTAGAGGGGCCGCCAGTCGGTGCGGGCGGCGAGGAGCTCGGCGGTCTCCCGCAGGGGGCGCAGGGCCGGGTCGGAATCGAACATCCAGGGGTGGATCGACTCGCCGGTGAACAGCAGCGGTCCGTCGCCGGTGAGCGTCTTGGCGGCGTCGAACTGCGGGAACTCGGCGCGGACGCGTTCCGCGGACCATGCGGTGGGGCGGTGGTCCTGGCCGTAGATCGCCTCGTGGACGAGCGCGTAGAGGGGGTGGCCCGCGTACGACAGGAGGCCCTGGACCTCTTCCTGGAAGGCGTCGGAGAGGGCCGGTCCCTGGGGGGTGCGGACGAAGGCGTGCTCCAGGAGGAAGTGCAGCCGGTGGCTGCCCTCGCCGCCGCCGAGGACGATGCCGAGGGACTGGAAGGCCTCGACGGTCAGACGGTAGCCGTTGGGCAGGACGACCTCGTGGTGCAGGAGGTGGTCGGCGATCCGGCGGGCGCGCTCGACGTCCTGCGGGTAGCGGGCGTAGTGGGCGGCGACCTTGCGTTCGATGCGCGGGTAGGCGGCGCGGTAGACGTCGTCGGCGTGGGCGTCGAGGGAGGGCAG
>JABFXD010000941.1 GCA_013361925.1 Streptomyces sp.
TCCCGCGAGGGGAGCGACGGCGGCAGCAAGCCGTCGTCCAGGCGGCTGTCCTGCGACACCACCAGCTCCACGCCCCGCTCGTTCGCCTGTGCCGTCTTCCCCAACAACAGCGCGGCCAGCACCGGTTCGCTCACCGCCGCGACCACCTGGTCGGTCAGCGCCTGCGCCAACTCCAGCTCCGCCGTCGCGAAGTCCACGGCCTCCTCCGCCCGGCCCAGCTCGATCAGCGAGACCACCGTGTGCAGACGGTTCGCGGCCTCGTGCGCCTGCGAGCGCAGCGCCTGGGTGAAGCCCCGCTCCGAGTCCAACTCGCCCATCACCGACTGGAGTTCCGTCACGTCTCGGAGGGTCACCACCGTGCCCCTGCGCTCGCCCCCGGACACCGGCGACGTGTTCACCACCAGCACCCGGTCCGCCGCCAGATGCACCTCGTCCACCCTCGGCTCCGACGCCAGCAGCGCGCCCGTCAGCGGCGCCGGCAGCCCCAGCTCCGCCACCGAGCGGCCGACGACCTCGCCCTCCGAGGCGACGCCCAGCAGCTCCCGGCCACCGTCGTTGATCAGCGCCACCCGGTACTGGCCGTCCAGCATCAGCAGCCCCTCGCGCACCGCGTGCAGGGCCGCCTGGTGGTAGTCGTGCATCTGGCTCAGCTCGGCCGCGTTCATGTTGTGGGTGTGGCGGCGCAGGCGGGCGTTGATGGCGTACGTGCCGATCGCGCCCAGCGCCAGCGAGCCCGCCGCGACGCCGAGCAGGGCCGTGAGCTGGCCCTGGACCCGCTTGCTGATCGCCTCGACCTTGATGCCGGCGCTGACCAGGCCGATGACCTTGCCGTCCTCCATGATCGGCGTGACCGCGCGGACCGAGCGGCCCAGGGTGCCCTTGTAGGTCTCGGTGAAGGAGTCGCCGGCCAGGGCCGGGGCGATACGGCCCAGGAACTTCTTGCCGATCTCCTTCTGCGTCGGGTGGGTCCAGCGGATGCCGTGTGTGTTCATGATCGTCACGAAGTCGACGTCCGCGTCGCCCATGACCTGAAGGGCGTACGGCTGGAGCCGGGCCGACGGGTCGGAGGTGTGGATCGCCGCCCGGACGGAGGGGGAGTCGGCGACCGTGCCCGCCACCGCCATGGCCTGGCGGCCCGCCGCCTCCTCGGCCTGGCTGCGGTCGCTGACGTACGTGAACAGCGCGTATCCGGCCACGAGCACCGCTATCAGCACGGCCTGCATGGCGAAGAGCTGGCCGGCCAGGCTGCGGGGACGGGGGACGGAGAAGCGCATGTCGTCAGTGTGCCTCCCCGGTTAAGTGTGAACTAAATGAACGGAAGGGTGACCGCCCTCACAGGGCAGGAGATAGTCACCGCATTCCTCAAACAGCCCGGACGTGAGCCGCACGCCGGTCATGCCGACGAAGACGTCAAGGAGGGCAGCCGTGGCCGCCAGCACCCCCGGATCGACTGGATCACCCGATACGGCACCCGTGGTCAAGAAGGACCGCACGCACTATCTCTACATCGCGGTGATCGTCGCGGTCGCCCTCGGCATCCTCGTCGGTATGGTCGCACCGGACTTCGCCGTCGAGCTGAAGCCGATCGGTACCGGCTTCGTGAGCCTGATCAAGATGATGATCTCGCCGATCATCTTCTGCACGATCGTCCTGGGCATCGGCTCGGTACGGAAGGCCGCCAAGGTCGGCGCCGTCGGCGGTATCGCCCTCGGCTACTTCATGGTCATGTCGCTGGTCGCGCTCGGTATCGGCCTCGTCGTCGGCAACATCCTCGACCCGGGCACCGGCCTCGCCGTCACCGACGCCGTCAAGGACGTCGGCCACGCGCAGGTCGACGCGGAGGCCAAGGACACCACCGAGTTCCTGCTCGGCATCATCCCGACGACCTTCGTCTCCGCCTTCACCGAGGGCGAGGTCCTCCAGACCCTGCTCATCGCCCTGCTGGCGGGCTTCGCGCTGCAGGCCATGGGCTCCACCGGGCAGCCGATCCTGCGCGGTGTCGAGCACATCCAGCGGCTCGTCTTCCGGATCCTCTCCATGGTGATGTGGGCCGCCCCGATCGGCGCCTTCGGCGCGATGGCCGCCGTCGTCGGTTCGGCGGGTGTGGACGCGCTGAAGGATCTCGCCCTCCTCATGGTGGGCTTCTACATCACCTGTTTCCTGTTCGTCTTCATCGTGCTCGGCGCGCTGCTGCGGGTGATCGCGGGCCTGAACATCCTCAAGCTCTTCAAGTACCTGGGCCGCGAGTTCCTGCTGATCCTCTCCACCTCCTCCTCCGAGTCCGCGCTGCCGCGGCTCATCGCGAAGATGGAGCACATGGGCGTCAGCAAGCCCGTCGTCGGCATCACCGTCCCGACCGGCTACTCCTTCAACCTCGACGGCACCATGATCTACATGACCATGGCCTCGCTGTTCATCGCCGACGCCATGGGTACGCCGATGTCGCTCGGTGAGCAGATCCCGCTGCTGCTGTTCCTGTTCGTCGCCTCGAAGGGCGCCGCCGGTGTCACCGGTGCCGGTCTGGCCACGCTCGCCGGCGGTCTCCAGTCGCACAAGCCCGCCCTGGTGGACGGCCTCGGCCTCATCGTCGGCATCGACCGCTTCATGAGCGAGGCCCGCGCCCTGACCAACTTCGCGGGCAACGCGGTCGCCACGGTGCTGATCGGCACCTGGACCAAGGAGATCGACCGCACCCGGGTCGACCAGGTGCTCGCCGGACAGCTGCCCTTCGACGAGAAGACGCTGCTGGACGAGGACGGCGACGGCGCCGACGTGCACGCGCAGCTGCCTGAGCAGGGCGGCGAGAAGGAACTCGCCAAGGCGTGAGCGCCCGCTGAAACTCCGGGCGGCTGAGTAACTCCCCCGTCGCTCAGCCGCCCGGGCCACACCACCGCGAGGGCCGTGGCCTCACCGAACTCTTACCCGCCCCCACTAGCCTGCCGCGCCTGCCCCCTACAGGCGCGGCAGGCTTTTTTGGCGGAGAGGCACGGGGGATGACGATCGACTGGGACCGGCGGACGTGTGCGCGCCGCGGCCATGTGACCTACGCGCCGGACGACCCCCGGCTGCGGATCCGGCTGCGTGCCGAGACCGCACTCGGCGAGGTCTGGCGCTGTCTGCGCTGCGGTGACTTCGTGCTCGGGGAGCCGCATGGCTCGGGCCCGGCCGCCGAGGCGCCCCTCGTGCCGCGCGGCAAGGTGCTGCGGGATCTGTTCGTGCTGCGCTTCCTCGCGATCGAGCGGGGCGTGCGCGGGGTGTTCATCGTGCTGGTCGCGGCGGCCGTGTGGAAGTTCAGCAACTCCCAGGACGCGGTACGCCGGCTCTTCGACGAGTATCTCGACGTCTTCCGCCCCGTCTTCCGGCACTTCCACTACGACCTCGACCACTCACCGGTCGTCGGCACCATCCAGAAGACCTTCGGCTACCGGCACAACACCCTGGTCCTGGTGGCGGTGTTGCTCCTGGCCTATGCGCTCATCGAGCTGGTCGAGGCGGTCGGCCTCTGGTACGCCAAGCGCTGGGCGGAGTATCTGACGGTCGTCGCGACCGCCGCCTTCCTCCCCCTGGAGATCTACGAACTCACCGAGCAC
>JABFXD010000286.1 GCA_013361925.1 Streptomyces sp.
GTCAACGGCGCCGTCGCGGGCGCGCTCATCAACACCGGCCAGGACTGCACGGCCGCCACGCGCGCGTATGTGCAACGGCCGCTCTACGAGGCCTTCGTCGAGAAGACGGCCGCCCTCATGGAGACCGTGCGGCTGGGTGATCCCTTCGCCGCCGGCACCGACCTCGGCCCGCTCATCTCGCATGTGCAGCGGGACCGGGTCGCCGCCTTCGTCGACCGTGCGCGTGCCTACGCGCGCGTGGTCACCGGCGGTGAGGCACCGGAGGGGGAGCTCGCCAAGGGCGCCTACTACCGGCCCACCCTCGTGGCCGACGCCGCCCAGGACAGCGAGATCGTCCAGTCCGAGCTGTTCGGGCCGGTCCTCGTCGTCCTCCCCTTCGACAGCGACGACGAGGGGATCGCGCTCGCCAACGACACCCCGTACGGCCTCGCCGCCTCCGCCTGGAGCCGGGACGTCTACCGGGCCAACCGGGCGACCCGCGAGATCAAGGCCGGGTGTGTGTGGGTCAACGACCACATCCCGATCATCAGCGAGATGCCCCACGGCGGATACAAGGCGTCCGGCTTCGGCAAGGACATGTCCTCGTACTCGTTCGAGGAGTACACCCAGATCAAGCACGTCATGTTCGACAATACGGCGGTGGCCAGGAAGGACTGGCACCGCACGATCTTCGGGGACCGGTAGCAGTAGCAGGCAGGCCGTCCGACCGCGGCCGAATCCTCCCGAAAGGGCACCACGCGCATGGAGCAGTACGAGCCCGACCGCCTGAGCCCGGCCCAAGTGGCCGCCATGCGGCGCAGCTTCCGCAATGGCCGGGCCGCCATGACCCGGCGGTCCCTGCTGCGCGCCTCCGCGGGCGGCGCGCTCGCGGTCGGCGGCCTCGGGGCGCTGACCGGCTGCGGCATCCCCGCGGCCGGCAACACCCAGGGCGGCGTCTCCGCAGAGGACCACTCGGCCAAGGAGAAGGTCGTCAACTTCTCCAACTGGACCGAGTACATCGACGTGGACGAGAGCGAGAAACACCACCCCACGCTCGACCAGTTCAAGCAGCGGACCGGTATCTCGGTCAAGTACACCGAGGACATCAACGACAACGTCGAGTTCTTCGGCAAGATCAAGCCGCAGCTGGCGGCGGGCCAGGACACCGGGCGCGACATCATCGTCCTCACCGACTGGCTCGCGGCCCGGCTGATCCGCCTCGGGTGGGTCCAGAAACTGGACTCCTCCAACCTCCCGCACGCCTACGCCAACCTGTCGGCCCAGTTCCGCGACCCCGACTGGGACCCGGGACGCGCCTACAGCTACGTATGGCAGGGCATCTCGACCGTCATCGCCTACAACAAGAAGGCGCTGGACGGTGTGGAGGTGAAGTCGGTCTCCGACCTGCTCGACAACCCCAAGCTCAAGGGGCGTGTCGGCTTCCTCTCCGAGATGCGCGACAGCGTCGGCATGACCCTGCTCGACATGGGCAAGGACCCCGCGAAGTTCACCGCCGACGACTACGACGCGGCGATCGCCCGGATGCAGAAGGCCGTCGACAAGGGCCAGATCCGCCGCTTCACCGGCAACGACTACACCTCGGACCTGACCAGCGGCGACTTCGCGGCCTGTATCGCCTGGGCCGGTGACGTCGTACAGCTGAAGGCCGACAGCCCGGACATCGACTTCATCATCCCGGACAGCGGATACATGACGTCGACCGACAACTTCCTGATCCCCAACAAGGCCCGGCACAAGACGAACGCCGAGCGGCTCATCGACTTCTACTACGAGCCGAAGCCGGCCGCCGAACTCGCCGCGTACATCAACTACGTGACGCCGGTCGACGGGGTGAAGACCGAGCTGGAGAAGCTCGACCCGGATGCGGCGAACAACCCGCTGATCATCCCGGACAAGGCCATGGCCGCGAAGTCCCACGCCTTCCGCTCACTGAGCTCGAAGGAAGAGACCGAGTTCGAAGAGAAGTTCGCGAAGCTGACTGGGGCGTGACCACCGTGACGAACAAGAACGAAACCGGCGGGGACGTCCGCCTCTCGGGCATCAGCAAGACGTACGACAACGGCTTCACGGCCGTACAGCCGCTGGACCTGACCGTGCCGCAGGGCTCCTTCTTCGCCCTGCTCGGCGCCTCCGGCTGCGGCAAGACCACCACCCTGCGGATGATCGCGGGCCTGGAGGAGCCGACGACCGGCACCGTGTTCCTCGGCGACCAGGAGGTCACCCACCTGCCGCCCTACAAGCGGCCGGTGAACACCGTCTTCCAGTCCTACGCCCTGTTCCCGCACCTCGACATCTTCGAGAACGTCGCCTTCGGCCTGCGCCGGCGCGGCATCAAGAGCGTGAAGAAGCAGGTCGAGGACATGCTGGAGCTCGTGCAGCTCGGTGAGCAGGCCCGCAAGAAGCCGCACCAGCTCTCCGGCGGCCAGCAGCAGCGCGTCGCCGTCGCCCGCGCGCTCATCAACCACCCCAAGGTGCTTCTCCTCGACGAGCCCCTCGGCGCCCTCGACCTCAAGCTGCGCCGCCAGATGCAGCTGGAGCTCAAGCGCATCCAGACCGAGGTCGGCATCACCTTCGTGCACGTCACGCACGACCAGGAGGAGGCCATGACCATGGCCGACACGGTCGCCGTGATGAACGCGGGGCGGGTGGAGCAGCTCGGCTCGCCCAACGATCTCTACGAGAACCCCAACACCACCTTCGTCGCCAACTTCCTCGGCACCTCCAACCTCATCGAGGCCGAGGTCGACTCCAAGAGCGGCGACGACATCGTCCTCAAGGCAGGCGGCGGCAAGCTCGTCCTGCCCGAGGCACGCTGTTCCGCGCCCACCACGACCGGCGGCAAGGTGCTGGTCGGCGTCCGCCCGGAGAAGATCTCCCTCACCCACGCCGACGACGCGGGCGAGATCCCCGAGGGCCGCAACCGCATCACCGGCAAGATCGCCCACAGCAGTTTCATCGGCGTCTCCACGCAGTACGTCATCGACAGCGCGGTCTGCCCCGAGTTCGAGGTCTACGCCCAGAACATCGAGCGGGACTCCCGGCTCGTGCCCGGCGCCGACGTCGTCCTGCACTGGAGCCCGGCCCACACCTTCGGCCTCGACGCCGCCCAGGACATCGACGCGGGCATCCAGGAAGAGGCTGCGGTCTGATGGCGACCCTCACCGAGGCGCCCCCGCCTCTCTCCCCGACCGCACCGGAGAAGAAGCCGCCCCGCAGGCGCGGCCGGCTCGTGCCGTACTGGCTGCTGCTGCCCGGCATGCTCTGGCTGGTCGTCTTCTTCGCGCTGCCGATGGTCTACCAGGCCTCCACGTCCGTGCAGACGGGCTCCCTGGAGGAGGGCTACAAGGTCACCTGGCACTTCGCCACCTACTGGGACGCCCTGTCCGAGTACTGGCCGCAGTACCTGCGCTCGATCCTGTACGCGGGCTCGGCGACGATCCTCTGTCTGATCCTCGGCTACCCGCTCGCGTACCTCATCGCCTTCCGGGCGGGCCGCTGGCGGAACCTGATCATGATCCTGGTGATCGCGCCGTTCTTCACCAGCTTCCTGATCCGCACCCTCGCCTGGAAGACGATCCTCGCGGAC
>JABFXD010000973.1 GCA_013361925.1 Streptomyces sp.
CTTCAGCCCGCGCTCTGCTCCTCCGCCAGGATGCGGTCCAGCGCCTCGTCGAGATGGGCGTCGAAGTCCGCGAGCGCCCCTTCCTGCCCCAGCGGCACCAGCTTGTCGGTGCGGTCGAGGAAGGCGATGAGCGGCGCCGTCGACGAACGGAACAGCGCCTGGTCGGCACCGACCTGAAGCCGGATCAGAACCTCACCGAGCGTGTCCGCCTCGGCCGGCGCGATCCGCACATCCCCGTCACCGCTCGGCCGTCCCACGCCGTCGATCAGCAACTCGCGCCCGAAGGCCCAGGTCACCGGCGCGTCCCCGGGCAGATGGAAGGTCAGCCGCACGGCATAGGGATCACAGGTCTCGTAGCGCAGCTCCACCGGGATACGGAAAGAGAGCTCCTCGGAGACGAGAAAGCTCATCATGACCTCTGCCTGCACGGACTCGTCCATCGCCTACCCCGTCATCTGCGTTGACTGGCCGGGAATGATCCCTTTGACACTGTAGGAATCTTGCTGAACGTATACGGGAGATCACAAGGAGTGAGTTTTCAGATACTGATAGAGATCGCGAGCGACCCCAGGAGCTGTCCGATCTCGCTCTGTAGTCGACGTGTGGCGACTAGCAGTCGATCGGCCTGATGGGAAGGGAGAGAAATGGCCATCGTCGCGGCGGTCGGCCCGATGGTGATCGGAATCGCCGCGCACACCGTCCCGAGCGCGTACTCCTGCTCTTCGAAGACCGGGTCCATCCGCCCCATCCGGTCCAGACGCCGGAGCAGCACATGGCTGTCACGCACGGTGTACGGGGTGATGGCCTGGACCGGGTAGCGCTCGAGGTGGTCGCGGCGGGCGCTCTCGTCGAGCTGGGAGAGCAGGCACTGGCCAATGGCGTGCGCGTGCCCGGTCTCACGGAAGTCGGCCCACTCCTCGACCGCGGGATTGCCCGGGGTGTCGGAGACGCACATGACCTCGATCTCGCCGTCGCGGTACATGGCGTAGTACACGGGTACGCCGATCACGTCCCGCCAGTGCGCGAGGGCCTCGACAACGGTGCTGCGACGTTTCTCCTGGGCTCCGCTGCTGCTCAGTCGCTCGGCCGCCGCGCCGAGGAAGAACAGGCCCTTGTCGCGGCGCAGATAGCCCTCGTGGACCAGCGTGCGCAGCAGGTGGTAGGCCGTCGGCAGGGCCAGGCCGGTCTCCCGGGCCAGTTGCTTGGCGGGGGCGCCGTGCTCGTGTCCGGCGACGGACTCCAGCAGGCGCATCGCGCGCTGCACGGAGCCGATGAGGGTCCCGGAGGGGGCTTGCTCGGACGGATCCGGCTGGTCCGGGGCCGCCGTCGTCCCGTCCCGTCGTACGGAACTCTCCGGTCGTGCCGGGGGCGCCGTCTGTAGGGGTACGTGAAGTTCTGCGGGGGCGGTGTCAACCGTGGCCAAGGGTCACTCCCGAAGCACGAGGGGGCTGCCCGTGCGGGGGGACACGGGAGGGGGTGTACGCCGCTCGCGGGGGATCGTCCCCGCGTCGAATTCCGGACTTTAACCGCCTGCCACCGCTCACAGACGGCCTGTGCCGAAAACTTCCCTCGCCCGAGGGAACCGGTGATTCCTGTTACCGATCACCGATGCCCCACGCGCTCCTCACCAGTCGCTGCGCGACGAGGAGCTCGACGTGAACTTCCGTACGACATAGATGAGCCCGCCGACCAGGGCCACGAAGACCAGTGCCTTGAACAGCAGCCAGACGACGAAGTGCAGAACACTGGCTATCAGCCCGCCGAACACGACCAGGGCGATGACGGGCACCGCGATCCACTTCACCCACCACGGCAGTCCCGCGAAGATCTCACGCATCGCCCTTACCCTCTCTCGTCCCGGCTCCTCTTGGCGCCGGATCATTCCGATGTCCTGCTTCGATGCTAGGACGGGCAAGGGCCCGGGCGGGGGCTTCGCACCCCCCGTCCTCCCCTGATCGAACCCCTAGGGAACCCCGAGGCGGCGGCTCAGCTTTCCGGCGGAGAGAACACCACCAGGACCCTCAGGTCCTCGCTGATGTGGTGGAACTTGTGGGCGACACCGGCCGGCACGTACACCACGCTGCCCCGGGCCACCTGGGTCGTCTCCATCCCCACCGTGATCGCGGCACGGCCGCTCACAACGAAGTAGACCTCGTCCTGGTTGTGCGGCTTCTGTGGATCATGCTCACCGGCGTCCAGGGCGTACAGGCCCGCCGACATGTTCCGTTCCCGCAGAAACTGCAGGTAGGCGCCGTCGTTGGCGGCGCGCTCCGCCTCCAGTTCGTCCAGCCGGAATGCCTTCATCGCCGTTGTCCGCCCCTGTCCCACTGCTGGTAACCGATCTCTTCTGCCACGATCAGACACATGAAGAATTTTGTAGTCAAGACGATCGCCAACGCGGGCGCCCTGGCGGTCGCCGTGTGGCTGCTCGACAAGATCACCCTGACCGGTGACAGCACTGGTAAGAAGATCGGGACCCTGATCCTCGTCGCGCTGATCTTCGGCGTGGTCAACTTCCTGGTCAAGCCGATCGTGAAGCTGTTCAGCCTCCCGCTGCTGATCCTCACGCTCGGCCTGTTCACCCTGGTCGTCAACGCGCTGATGCTGCTGCTGACGTCGTGGCTGGCGGACAAGCTCGACCTGAGCTTCCACGTCGACGGCTTCTGGACCGCCGTCCTCGGTGGCCTGATCATCTCGATCGTGTCCTGGGCGCTCAACGTCATCCTCCCCGACGGGGACTGAGCCCGGGGATGACCTACCGCGTCTGCTTCGTCTGCACCGGCAACATCTGCCGCTCGCCGATGGCCGAGTCCGTCTTCCGCGCCCGCACTGCGGAGGCCGGGCTCGACGACCGGGTCGAGGTCGACAGCGCCGGCACGGGCGGCTGGCACGAGGGCGACGGCGCCGATCCGCGCACCGTGTCCGTCCTCGAGGAACACGGGTACGACAGCGCCCACACGGCCCGTCAGTTCCGGCCGTCGTGGTTCGCCCGCCTCGACCTCGTGATCGCCCTCGACCACGGCCACCTCAAGGCCCTGCGCCGTCTCGCGCCCACCGCGGAGGACGCGGCGAAGGTACGTCTGCTGCGCTCGTACGACATCTCGGCGGGCGACGACCTCGACGTACCGGACCCGTACTACGGCGGCATGGACGGCTTCGAGGAGTGTCTGGAGATGGTGGAGGCGGCGAGTGAGGGGCTGCTCGTCGCCGTCCGTGAACACGTGGAGGGACAGGCGGCATGAGCGAATCGACCGGGGGCACCGGGGAGGGCACGCGCGCGGTGCGGGCCGGGCTCCCCGAGCCCGTCAAGAACGAGCCCACCCTTCCCGGCCCGGTCTTCGCCGCCCACTTCCATCTGCCGGGCGACGTCGAGGGGCCGTACACCTACGGCCGCGACGAGAACCCCACCTGGACCCTGCTGGAGCGGGCCGTCAGTGAGCTGGAGGCACCCGGGCGGGACGACGTCCAGACGCTCGTGTTCGCCTCCGGGATGGCCGCCATCTCGTCGGTGCTCTTCTCCCAACTGCGCGCCGGGGACACGGTCGTCATGCCCGACGACGGCTACCAGGCGCTGCCTCTG
>JABFXD010000560.1 GCA_013361925.1 Streptomyces sp.
CATGGACGGCGGTGTGGTGGTCGAGTCCGGCAACCCGCGCGACGTCCTGACCAACCCGCAGCACGAGCGGACGCAGGCGTTCCTGTCGAAGGTCCTGTAGCGGGTCGTACGACGACGAAGGGGCGGTACGGGATTCCCGTACCGCCCCTTCGTCATGCGGTCACTTGACCGCGAGCAGCAGCGTGTCCGACGGCGAGGCCCACACCGGCCGGGCCTCCCCGAAGCCCTGCTCCCGCAGCACGCGCGCGTGCCAGGCGGCGGAGGGCATGTCGCCGTCGGCGTGCTCGCCGTAGATCTCGAAGCGGCGGGCGGTCGGGCCGGCGAGGACCGGGTCCTGGGCGGCGACCTCCCACCACTCGGCCCAGTCGAGGGCGCCGTCCGCCTTGGCCTGATCCATGCGGGCGTGACGCTGGGCGCGCTCGGCCGCGTTGATCCGGGGCGTCGTCTCGTCGATCATGTGGTCCGCGTTCATGAAGACACCGCCGTCGCGGACGAGTTCCGCGACCTGACCGTAGAGGGCCGCGAGGGGTTCGCTGTGCAGCCAGTGCAGGGCCGTGGCGGTCAGGACCGCGTCGTACGTGTCGAACGGCAGCTTCGCCGGCCAGTGGGGGTCCTTGAGGTCGGCGGTCACGAAGGTGACCCGGTCGTCGCCCGCGAAGGTGCCCTCGGCGATGGCGAGGAGCGCCGGGTCGAGGTCGACGCCGGTGCTGGTGGCCTCCGGGAACCGGGCGAGCAGCCTGGCCGTGATACTTCCCGTGCCGCAGGCCAGGTCCAGCACGCGCGGGCGGGGTCCGACGAGGGCCTCGACCATGTCGAGCATGATCCGGAAGCGTTCCTCGCGGTCGGGCATGTACCACTCCTGCTGCCGGTCCCAGCTCTCCTGCCAGGCCTGCCAGTCGGTGTGGGTTCCGGTTCCGGTCGTCAAGGGATCCCCCTCTTCCTGTGCATACGTAATACCCTGGAAGCACGATCAGCTGTTACCGACCCTAGTTCACCCTCGTAAGGACTACAAGTGGAACTGGCCTATTACTCGGATTACGCCGTGCGGCTCGTCAACAGCGAGGACCCGGCCCGGGGCAAGGACACGCTGACCTCGGTCGAGGCCATCCGCGAGCTGTTCGGCGGCAGCCAGGAGGCGGCCCGGCGGGCCACCGACTCCGATGTCACCCGCTTCCGCTCGGTCCGCGGCCGGCTGCGCGCGGTCTTCGAGGCCGCCGACTCCGGCGACGAGAGCCTGGCGGTCAACCTGCTCAACGCGCTCCTGCTGGAGTTCCCGGTCAGCCCGCAGATCTCCGGACACGACCACCGGGACGACAACGGCCGCCCGTTGTGGCACATGCACCTGGCCGACCACCCGTCCAACGTGACCGCCGGCTACGCGGCCATCGCCGCGATGGGGCTCGCCTTCCACCTCACCGAGTACGGCGTGGACCGCCTCGGCCTGTGCGAGGCCGCGCCCTGCCGCAACGCCTACCTCGACACCTCCACGAACCGCTCCCGGCGCTACTGCTCCGACCGCTGTGCGACCCGCGCCAACGTGGCCGCCTACCGCGCCCGCAAGCGCCTGGAGGCGGACCGGTCGGAGAAGACGGGCCTGGCCGCCGACAGCAGCCAGCGGGCCAGCGCCAGCGGCGAGCGCCGGCCTGCCTCCGGCGGGCGGTAGCGGAAGCGGACCTTGCCGAGGATCAGGTCGTCGGGCACGACGCCGAAGTCCTCGCTGTCGGCGGTCGCGCCCAGCGGGTTGTCGGCCAGCACCCACCAGCCGCCCGGCCGGCGCTCCGCCGCCCGCTTCACCACGAGCAGGTTCTGCTGGAGGGGATGGCGCAGGATGACGATGTCGCCGGACCGGACCCGGCCCGTGTAGCGGATCAGGAGCTGGTCCCCGTGATAGAGCGTGGGCACCATCGACGGTCCGGTCACCTCCACCCACCCGAAGGGCGGGAGCGGCGCTCCGTGTTCGGTCTCCTGCGACAGCTCCGGCATCCCCGGCACCTCCCCGGTACGTTCATCCACCAGTCTCAGTCTGACCCCGGACTTTTGTCCTAAGCCCATGGGGGCACTCGCGAAAACCCGTCTCGCAGGGAGTAATGTCCCACCTGAGAAGACGATCACGAGGAAGGAATGCTCCATGCTTTCCCGCCTGTTTGCCCCCAAGGTCAAGGTCAGCGCCCACTGCGACCTGCCCTGCGGCGTGTACGACCCGGCCCAGGCCCGCATCGAGGCGGAGTCGGTGAAGGCCGTCCAGGAGAAGATGGCCGGCAACGACGACCCGCACTTCCAGGCTCGCGCCACCGTCATCAAGGAGCAGCGCGCCGAGCTCGCGAAGCACCACGTGTCGGTGCTGTGGAGCGACTACTTCAAGCCCCCGCACTTCGAGAAGTACCCGGAGCTGCACCAGCTGGTCAACGACGCCCTCAAGGCCCTCTCGGCCGCCAAGGGTTCGACCGACCCGGCCACCGGCCAGAAGGCTCTGGACTACATCGCCCAGATCGACAAGATCTTCTGGGAGACCAAGAAGGCCTGAGCCTCGCCAAGTCTCGCCGCACGGCGGCGCAGTGATGCAGATCACTGCGCCGCCGTCGTGCGTAACCGGGCGTGTTCTTCCGGATTGACGGCCTTTTGATCGTCTACGTTCCGCATACCTTTCCCTTGGCGTCACACCTGTGATGTCCCTGGGGACACTGCTGCGAAAGGTGTGCGCGTCGCGATGAGACGTCGTTGGTGGTGTGCGGCCGCGTTGACGGCGGCGACGGTGACCGGGGCACTGGTCGTCCAGGGCGTGCCCGGTGATTCGTCGGACAGCGCCGCGGACGACGGCAGGTCACGGTCCGTCAGGAGCACCGACCGCGCGGCCGAGCTGACCGTGGCCGCCGACGGCACCTCGGCCCGGCTCGCCCCGCGGGACACCGCGGACTTCAGCCTGCTCGGCCTCAGCTGGGCGGACCCGTCCGCGCGCGTGGCCGCGAGGATCGAGGCCCGCGCCCGGGACACGAGGACCGGCACCTGGTCCCCGTGGCTGACGCTGGACACCGACAACGGGCCGGGCGAGGACGGGGCCACGCGCGGCGGTACCGAACCGGCCTGGGTCGGGCCCTCCGACGGCGTCGAGGTACGCGTGGACGGCAAGGCCTCCGCCAAGCTGCCCGCGGGCCTGCGCCTCGACATGATCGACCCCGGCTCCGACGTGGACCCGGCCGCCTTCGCGCTGGACGCCACCGCGTCGCCGACCGCCACCACCCCGACGGACGGCTTCTCGCCGGGCACGGCGGGCACGTCCCCGGCCCCGGCCGCCGGTTCGGCCTCGGCGACGCCCACCGCGGCGGCCGGCGCCCCGGCGTCCGCGGTCCCGCGGCCCCCGATCACCTCGCGGGCCGGCTGGGGCGCCGACGAGTCGATCAGCCCGCAGGAGCCGGAGTATCTGGCGAGCGGCAGGATCAAGGCGGTGACGGTCCATCACACCGTCGGCTCCAACGCCTACACGTGCGCCGAGGCCCCGGCCGTCGTCCGCGGCATCTACGCGTACCACGTGAAGACGCTGGGCTGGCGGGACATCGGCTACAACTTCCTCGTCGACAAGTGCGGCACCGTCTACGAGGGCCGCAAGGGAGGCGTCGACCAGCCGGTGCTGGGCGCGCACACCTACGGCTTCAACACGCAGACGACCGGCATCTCCGTCCTCGGCACCTACACGGACACCGCCCCGAGCACGGCGGCGATGACCTCCGTCGCCCGGATCGCCGCGTGGAAGCTGGGCCTGTACGGCGTCGACCCGGACGGCACGACCACGCTGACGGCGGGCGCGACCGGCGGGAACTTCTCGGGCAGGACCTGGACACTGGGCGCCCGGCTGGAGTTCCCGACGATCATCGGCCACCGCGACGGCTACAACACCGAGTGCCCCGGCACCGCCTTCTACGCCGAGCTGCCGACGATCCGCTCCTGGGCCGCGGGCCCGGTCACCGGCCTCGCCCTGAAGTCGGTCACCGGCTCGGGCACGGTCGGCTCGACGGCGTACACCAAGGCCTCGGTCACCCTGAACTGGTCGATCACCAGCCCGGCCGCCTTCGTCTCCCGGTACGAGGTGCTGGTCGACGGCGAGGTGGCCGCCACCGCCGCCGGCTCCGCCACCTCGGCCAAGGTGACGCTGCCCGTGGGCACGCACAAGGTCGCCGTACGCGCCGTCCACCAGTCCGGGCGGTCGGCCACCACCGCGACGGCCACGGTCGTCGCGGAGACCACCGCGCCCACCTTCTCCACCAAGCCCGCCCCCGCCCTGCGCACCGGCACGGTGAGCGCCACGGCCGTCCCGCTCACCCTGAAGTGGAAGGCCACGGACTCGGCCGCGCTGAAGGAGGTCAGACTGACCGCCCCGGCCACCGCGACCTACGGCCCCACGACGACCAGCACCCTCCAGAACGCCAAGTCCGGTACGGCCACCACCTGGTCGCTGAAGGCCTACGACCAGGCCGGCAACACCGCCACCGCCTCGGTCAGCGGCACCCCGGTGATTCTCCAGGAGACCTCGGCGACCACATCGGGCACCTGGACGGCCAAGTCCTCGTACAGCTATCTGGGCGGCAAGTCGTACACCAGCAGGACCAAGAACTCCTCGCTCAGCTGGACGTTCACCGGCCGTTCGGCGGCCTGGGTGGTCTCGCGGGCCTCGACCTCGGGGCAGGCGTACGTCTACGTGGACGGCACGAAGGTCGCCACCGTCGACCTGAGGTCGACGAAGACCTCGTACCGGAACGCGATCTGGGCGAGGACCTGGTCGAGCAGTGGCAAGCACACCGTCAGGATCGTGGTCGCCGCCACCAGTGGCCGTCCGACGGTGACGACGGACGGCCTGGTGTACCTGAAGTGAGCTGACCGCGCCCGGGCGGGCGTGCGATGCTGGCCGGGTGAACCGTGAGGATCTGGTGCGACTGCGCAAGGCCCGTGACCGTATGGACCGCGAGTACACCGAGCCGCTCGACATGGCGGCCCTCGCGGGCACCGCGCTGATGTCCCCGGGCCACTTCCAGCGCAGCTTCAAGGACGCCTACGGAGAGACCCCGTACGGCTATCTCATGACCCGCCGCGTCGAGCGCGCGAAGATGCTGCTGCGCCGCGGTGACCTCACCGTCACCGAGGTGTGCATGGCCGTCGGCTGTACGTCCCTCGGCTCGTTCAGCTCCCGTTTCACCGAGCTGGTGGGCGAGACACCGAGCTCCTACCGGGCCCGGTCGCACGAGGAGAGCGCGGAGATCCCGCCCTGTGTGGTGCGGGCGTACACCCGGCCGAGACGGGCGTGAGGACGGTGTCGGCCATAGGTTGGCCCCATGGACCTGAGACTCCACACCTGTTTCATCGCCGTCGACGACCACGACAAGGCGATCGCCTTCTACTGCGACGTCCTGGGCCTTGAGGTCCGCAACGACGTCAAGTACGAGGGGATGCGCTGGACGACCGTCGGGTCACCGCTGCAACCGGACGTGTCGATCGTCCTGGAGCCGCCGGCCGCCAACCCCGACCTCTCCCCCGCCGACCGGGACGTGATGGAGCAACTGCTGGCCAAGGGCGTGCTGCGCGGGGTCAACTTCACCACCGCCGACTGCGACGCCCTCTTCGCCCGCGTCCAGGAGTCCGGCGCCGAGGTGCTCCAGGAGCCGACGGACATGCCGTACGGCGTGCGCGACTGCGCGTTCCGTGACCCCGCCGGAAATATGCTGCGGTTCATGCAGGCCCCCTGACCTACGATCCCCGGCATGAGCATCCGCTGGACGTACGCCTTCATCGACCGCCCCGCCGAACTCGTCGCCCGCGCCCATGAGTTCTGGACGGCGGTCACGGACACGCGACTCTCCCCGTTCCGGGGCGAGTTCGTGACCCTGGTGCCGTCCGGCGCCGACCCGTGCGTCAAGGTGCAGGGCGTCGACGCGGGCGCGGGTGGGGCCCACCTGGACTTCTGCGTGGACGACGTACCGGAGTTCGTGAGGTCGGCGCTCCGGCTCGGGGCGTCGGCGGCCGCCGAGCACGAGGGGTGGGCCGTACTGCGGTCGCCCGCCGGGCAGTTGTTCTGCGCGGTGCCCTGGCACGGCGAGTCCGTCCGCCCGCCGGTCGTCGACGGCTCCCGCCTCGACCAGGTCTGCCTGGACCTCGCGCCTTCGGCCTACGCCACCGAAGTGGCGTTCTGGACCGCCCTGTTGCCCGGGTGGCAGTCCCGCCCCGGTTCCCTCCCCGAGTTCCACGTCCTCGCGCCACCACCCGGTCTCCCGGTCCGCGTCCTGCTCCAGCGCCTCGGCGAGGACCGCCCCGCCTCCGCCCACCTGGACCTGGCCTGCGCGGACATCGAGGCGACCCGGCTGCGGCACGAGAAGCTGGGCGCCGAGACGGTCGCCCACGGCCGGCACTGGACGGTGCTGCGCGACCCGGCCGGCGGCACGTACTGCCTGACCGGCCGGGACCCGGAGACCGGCGGGCTGCCTAGCGCGTCCTGATGAAGCAGAGGGCGTCCCCCTCTCCTTCCGTGAGCGCCGGGCACATGCTCTCCCACCCCTCCGGAAGCGAGGGCGCTGGGCTGAACTCCGTCCCGCCGGCGGGCTGCTGCGGCTCGCCCGAGTCCTGGAGCCACCAGGTGAGCCCGGCCCCGACGGCCACCACGACCGCCCACACGACCAGGACCCACCGCCATAACCGGGGCCGCCTCGTCACCCCCACGCCTCCACGTCCACCACGGCGTCCACCGCGAGCGGCCCGTAGATGTGCGGGAACTCCTCCGCGCCGGGCTCCGGGGCCTCCCACTTCAGGGGCACTCCGAGCCGGTCGGGGTCGATGACCAGCAGCACCAGTTCGTCGGGGCCGTCGTAGGAGCCGTACAGGAACGCCGCGACCTTCGGGAGCTGGGCGCGGGTCGAGCAGTGGATGAAGCCCTCCTGCTGAAGGGTCTTGCCACGGGTCGACATCTCGTACGTTCCCCGGGCGCGGGCGTCCTCCCAGAGGGAGCGTTCGGTGAGGTGCACGATGCGTTGGGACATGCCGCCACGCTACGGCCTCAGCCTTGCCGCCCGCCTCCGCAAACGGCACTGCTCGGGCAGGCTCAGGGTCTGCGCGGCGGCCGACTCGTAGGCGGCGCGAGCGTCGTCGTACGACCCGGCGCGCTCCAGCAGATGCGCCCGTACGGCGGGCCGGGGACCAGGCGGACCAGGAGGTCGTAGAGGCCGAGGATCTCCCGCCAGGGGGCCGGCCGGGCCGTGCGCGAGGGCCGCGGTGATCAGGGCGACGCCCTCCTCGATCGCGGCCTTGTCCCAGCGCTCACGGTCCTGTTCGTCGAGGCGCACGAGGTCGCCGTCCGGGCCGGTGCGGGCCTCGCGGCGGGCGTCGGTGAGCAGCATCAGGGCCAGCAGCCCGGTCACCTCGCCGGTGCCGGGGAGCAGCCGGTGGACCGCGCGGGTCAGCCGGACGGCCTCACCGGCGAGGTCACGGCGTTGCAGCGCCGGTACGGACGTCGCCGTATAGCCCTCGTTGAAGATCAGATACAGGGTCTGCAGGACGGCCGGCAGCCGTGCCTCCCAGTGGTCCGGCCGCCCGAAGGACACGCCCCGCACCTTCTGCTTGGCGCGGCTGAGGGTGTCGTCCTCGCGCGGTGCCCGGTCCGGCCCGGCGGCCACCGTGCGGGTTGTCCGGGACCCCGGCCGCGGCGAGCAGGGCTTCCTGTACGGCGTCCTCGGCGGCGTCGAGATGGCTGTACCGCCTGATCAGCGCGCCGAGGACCTGCGGCGCGTGCAGGCGCGGCAGGTCCTCGACCTCGGTCGTTCCTCGCACGGGGCTCAGATGTCGCCGGCGCCGTCCAGGATGGGACGGATCACCACCGCGTAGACGGGCGCGCCCTCGGGCTGCGGGCAGCGGGTGACGCGGTCGGCGATCTCGGTGACGCGCTCCAGGCTCGCGCAGTCCAGCACCCAGTAGCCGGCCATCAGCTCCTTGGTCTCGCTGTAAGGCCCGTCGGTGATCACGGCCCTGCCGTCCGCGCCGAGCGTGACGTGGCGGATCTCCGCGGGCTCGGCGAGGCCCTGTGCGTCGATGAGCTCACCGGTCTCGGCGAGGTCGTCGTTGATCGCGGACATGTGGGCGTACATCGCCTGGATCTCGTCCTCGTTCCAGGCGGGAGAGTTCTCGGAGGCCTTGCCGCGCATGGCCTCGTAGTCCTGCTGCGTGCCCTGCACCATCATCAGGTACTTCATGAGTCCGCTCCTTCGGCTCCGGCCGCGCCTTCCGTGGGCGGCTTCTCATCGGGGACGTCGGAGCCGGGCCGGGGTTCTCGACAGTTTCACGACACGGGTTCAGGAATTCTTTCCCGCGGATTCTCCGCCGACCTGCCCGGCGGGCTTCCTGGCGGACCTTCCGGCTGCTCTCTTCGCGCGCTCGTCGTCGGGCTCGGTGCCCTCCTCGGCGTATGCCGCGCAGTCGGGATTGCGACAGGGTCCCGCCACCCAGACCGGGACCCACGCGCCCAGCGTCTTGTGACGGTGGACGACTGTTTCGACAGGCTGTCCGCAGACGGGACAGACGCGTTCTTCGCTGCCCATGCCTTCAGGGTAGGGCGGCCCGGGCGTCAGCGCTTCCTGCTGTACGCGCGCACGACGACGCCGTTCTTGAAGACGCGGACCTCGTCGAGGGCGAACTCGGCCACCGAGAAGCCGGCGGCGAACATCGGCATGCCGGTGCCGAGGGCGACCGGGTAGGTCTTGATGACGAGCTCGTCGATCTCGTCGCGCAGTTGGCCGGCGAGCTGTGCGCCGCCGCAGAGGTAGATCCCCAGCTCACCTTCCTCCGCCTTGAGTTCGCGGACCTTCCCGAGCAGGTCGGCGGCGACGATCTCGACGTGCGGGTCGGGGGACTCGGTGAGGGTGCGTGAGGCGACGTACTGGCGCAGATGGTCGTACGGGCTGGTGAAGCCCTCCTTCAGGCCGACGTCGTAGCTGCCGCGGCCCTGGATGACGGTGTCGAACCGCCTGGGCGGCAGGTCGTGGACGCCGAGGGCCCTGCGGCCGTGGGCGGCCATGGTCTCCGGGTACTCGGCGGTGAGGAACGCGATGAACTCCTCGTCGACGTACGGGTACATGAAGGACGCGTCGCCGCTCTCGTCACCGATGAAGCCGTCGATCGAACAGGCGACGAAGTACGTGAGCTTTCGCAAGCTGGTCTCTTTTCGTAGGCTGCGCTCTGTCGTGTGAACCACTCCAGATGTAGTGCTTCAGTTGTAGTACTTCACTTGTAGTGGTTGCAAGGGTTTTTCTGTGCGCGAGTGGAAGTACCGGAAAAGAGGAGAGGTGATTCCGCATGGCCGGCAATCCGGAGCGGCGGGCGGCGCTGGTCGACGCCGGGGTCGCGGTGCTCGCCCGGGAGGGGGCGCGGGGGCTGACGTTCCGCGCGGTGGACGCCGAGGCCGGGGTACCGGTGGGCACGGCCTCCAACTACTTCACCGGGCGCGACGAGCTGCTGCGGCAGATCGACGCGCGGCTGCATGTGCGGCTGGCGCCCGATCCCGAGGTGCTCGCCGGGCTGCTGGCGAGACCGAAGGACCGGGCGCTGGTGACGGCGTTCATGCATGACCTGATGTCCCGCGCGACCGCCGACCGCACCGGCTATCTGGCCCTCCTGGAGATGCGCCTGGAGGCCACGCGCCGCCCCGACCTGCGACAGTCCTACACCCGCTCGGTACGCGCCGACCTGGAGCAGGGCATGGAGTTCCATCGCACCGCGGGGCTGCCCGGCGGCGACGAGACGGTCACCGTCCTGTATCTCGCGATGCTCGGCCTGCTCCTGGAACACCTGACCCTGCCCGGCGTGCTGGAGGGAGTGCTGCCGGGGGTGGGAGTACCGGAGGGCCTGGTGGAACGGATCGTGGAGACGGTGGTGCCGGAGGGGTGAGGGGGTGCGGGCTCGTGGTTCAGACGTCGACGACCTTCGCTCCGGCCTCGCGTGGGGTAGGTGCTGCGGTGGGGCGCCGCACCGGAGCGCGGACCCGTGGGGTGCGGGCCGCGCTGGTGTCTGCGGCTCGGGTGTGGCGGCCGTTGGGGTGTGGCGAGCTGCTCGGTCAGGGGCGGGGTTCGCGCCACATCGGCCACATCTGGGGGCCGTCGGGGAGGTCCAGTGGGCGGTTCTGGAGGGCGAAGCCGAGGCGTTCGTACAGGACGCGGCTGCGGGCGCTGCTGGCCTCCAGGTAGGCGGGCAGCCCGTCACGGTCGCAGCGGTCGAGGACGGCGCCGATGAGGGCGGTACCGAGGCCCTCGCCCTGACGGTCGGGGCTCACGCCGATCATCCAGAGGTATTCGTGGGCGCGGCCGACGGGGTGGATGTCCTCCGTGAGCCGGGCGATCAGCTCGATGCGCTCGTTGGCGGGGTCGATGCTCGCGCGCATCTGGGCGGGGCCGTCGTCACCCTCGCCTTCCTTGTCACCGCCCTCGCCGTTCGCCTCGGCCGGCATCGGGAGCCACAGCGCGCAGGCCGCGCCGTCCTCGGCGAGGTCGATGCGGCCGTCGGCCAGCACGATGTCGGTGAAGGCGGCCATGAGCTTGTGGTGGGTGGCGCGGCGGTACTCGTCGCCCGGGAAGACCCAACGGCTGACGGGGTCGTGCTGGAAGGCCCTGTCCAGCAGCCGTACGACCAGATCGCGGTCGTCCTGGCCCGCCGCCCGTATCGCCACACCCATGGTCCGCCCCTTTTTCTCAACTGGCCGTGATCGTCCGGCCGTTGACTCTATCGGGGACGGTGTGACGGGCGCGCCGAAGGGGCGGGGCCCGCACGCCGTGGGGATGTGCGGGACCCGCCGGACCGGAGCCCCTCGGGGCCGTGCGGGGTCAGGAGCCGCGCGGCCCCGGGGGTTCCGGGGTCTGGGGTCGGACGCCTGAACCCGCCGCGCCCGTTCCGTGGCCGTGCCGGTGCCGGTGTCTGTACCTGTGTCCGTGCGGCGGTACGGCCCTCTGTAGTCCCAGCGCTCAACCGCCGCGCCGTGTCACGTACTCCGCGAGGCCCGGCCGTAGAGCGGGGTCACCGCCAGCGGCCGATCTCGACGTTCTCCAGGACGCCGAGCGCGTCCGGCACGAGGACCGCGGCGGAGTAGTAGGCGGTCACGAGGTACTTGATGATCGCCTGTTCGTTGATGCCCATGAACCTGACGGACAGGCTCGGCTCGATCTCGTCCGGGATGCCGGCCTGCTGGAGTCCGATGACACCCTGCTCGGCCTCACCGGTACGCATGGCGATGATCGAGGTCGTACGGGCCTCGGTGACCGGGATCTTGTTGCACGGGTAGATCGGGATCCCGCGCCAGGTCGGGATGCGGTTGCCGCCGACGTCGATGGTCTCGGGGACGAGTCCGCGCTTGTTGAACTCACGGCCGATCGCGGAGATCGCGCGCGGATGGGCGAGCAGCAGCTTGGTGCCGCGCCGCCGGCTGAGGAGTTCGTCCAGGTCGTCGGGGCTGGGCACACCGTCGTGCGGCTGGAGGCGCTGGTCGTACTCGCAGTTGTGGAGCAGTCCGAACTCGCGGTTGTTGACCAGCTCGTGCTCCTGCCGCTCCTTCAACGCCTCGACGGTCAGCCGGAGCTGGTGCTCGGTCTGGTTCATCGGCTGGTTGTAGAGGTCGGCGACGCGGGAGTGGATGCGCAGGACGGTCTGGGCGACGCTCAGTTCGTACTCGCGCGGCCGGGCCTCGTAGTCGACGAAGGTGTGCGGGATGTCCGGCTCACCGCTGTGGCCCGCCGCGAGCGCGATCTCCTTCTCGCCGTATTTGTTGGTGCTCTGCTCCGGGATCGAGCGCAGCTCCTGGAGGTGCTCACGCAGGGTGTCGGTGCGCTCGGCGACCTGGTCGACATCGCCCCGCGGCAGGACCAGCACCGTGCAGGCGGTGACCGCGCGGGCGGTGTACTCCCAGATGGCGTCGGGGTCGAGCAGGGCCTGGTCGCCGAAGTAGGCGCCGTCGGCGAGGACTCCGAGCACGGCGTCGTCGCCGTAGGGGCCCGTGCCGATCTTCTCCACCTTGCCGTGCGCCAGCAGATAGACCTCGTCGGCCTGGCTGCCGAAGGAGGCGATCACGTCGCCCGGCGCGAACTCACGCTGCTGGCAGCGCCGGGCGAGTTCGCCGAGCACCTCCTCGTCCTCGTACGACCTGAGCGCCGGCAGTTCGCCCAGCTCGGCCGGGATGACCTCGACGCGGTCGCCCGTCTTGACGAAGGTGACCCGGCCGTCCCCCACGGCGTAGGTCAGTCGGCGGTTGACGCGGTACGTACCACCCTGGACGTTCACCCATGGCAGCGTGCGCAGCAGCCAGCGGGAGCTGATCTCCTGCATCTGGGGTGCGGACTTGGTCGTGGTGGCCAGGTTCCGCGCGGCTGCCGTACCGAGACTCTGCTGCGGACGGCCCTGCTCCGCACGGACCTCTTCGCCTACCGACATATGAGAAACGCCCTCCCGTACATGCCCGGGCGCCGGTCTGCGCCGGGACATCTGTACGCGCAAGCCTTCCTCACGGAGCGTGGCGGTGGTATTACCCGAAAGAGGGGGACTGGATCTTCGATTGCTGGGCATTGATGCAGCTCTCGCACATGCGTGCTTTCCCGGTCGGCTCCACGGCCTTTGTCCGAAACGGCTCGCACGCCGTACGAACAAGGAGTCCCGGCGGTCCGCTTTCGGTACAAGCACCGTGACGAGACGTCCGCGGCAGGCGGCCGTCGCCGCGCAGCTGAAGGAGGCGGCATGGCCCCACCCATGTCCGCGGCGGATTTCCTGGACGCCCTGAGGGACGAGGGCGTCACCGTCGTAGAGGTCGGCGACTGGAGACATCACAACCGCAACCACAAGGGCCCGTGGGGCCCGGTGCACGGCGTGATGATCCACCACACGGTCACGCAGGGCAGCGAACACACGGTCGAACTCTGCCGCGACGGCTACGCGGAGCTCCCCGGCCCGCTCTGCCACGGCGTCATCACCAAGGACGGCCGGGTCCACCTCGTCGGCTACGGCCGCGCCAACCACGCGGGCCTCGGCGACGACGACGTGCTGCGCGCGGTGATCGCCGAGAAACGCCTCCCGCCGGACAACGAGGCGAACACCGACGGCAACCGTCACTTCTACGGCTTCGAGTGCGAGAACCTCGGCGACGGCCACGATCCCTGGCCGGACGCCCAGCTGGAGGCGATCGAGCGGGTGTCCGCCGCGATCTGCCGCCACCACGGCTGGACGGAACGGTCGGTCATCGGCCACCTGGAGTGGCAGCCCGGCAAGGTGGACCCCCGCGGTTTCACCATGGCGTCGATGCGGGAGCGCATCGGAGACCGCCTCCGGTGACAATGGGGGCGTGACCGGCCTCGACCTCGCCTCCCTGCGCCCTCGGCTCCCGTCGCCGTTGCAGGAGATCGAGGACGACCGCTGGTCCCGCCACGGCGTCCGCCTGCTCCTCAAGCGCGACGACCTGATCCACCCGGACCTGGTCGGCAACAAGTGGCGCAAGCTGGCCCCGAACCTGGCCGCCGCGGCCGGCCGCCCCCTCCTCACCTTCGGCGGCGCCTACTCCAACCACCTCCGCGCCACAGCCGCCGCCGGCCGTCTGCTCGGCCTCCCGACGGTGGGGGTCGTACGCGGCGACGAACTGGCGGACCGCCCCCTCAACCCGTCCCTGGCCCGCTGCGTGTCCGACGGCATGCGTCTGCACTTCGTCGACAGATCGACGTACCGCCGCAAGAACGAGCCGTCGGCACTCGGCCCGATCCTGCGCGCGGCGGGGGCGGAGGACGCCTACGTCGTACCGGAAGGCGGCAGCAACACCCTCGCGGTACGAGGGTGCCGGGCGCTCGGCGAGGAGCTGCGGGACCGGGCGGAGGTGGTCGCGGTCGCGTGCGGCACCGGGGGCACGTTCGCGGGGATGGCCGCGGGCCTGGGGGCGGGGCAGCGGGCCCTGGGGATACCGGTTCTCAAGGGCGGTTTCCTGACCGCCGACATACAGGGCCTCCAGGAGGCCGCCTTCGGGGAACCCCGCGGCGACTGGTCCCTCGACGACCGCTTCCACTTCGGCGGCTACGCCCGTACGACCCCCGAACTCGACGCCTTCGCGAAGGACTTCGAGGACCGGCACGGGGTGGCGGTGGAACGTCTCTATGTCGCCAAGTTGCTGTACGGACTTGTCACCCTGGTCGAGGAAGGAGCGTTTCCGCCCGGCACCAGGGTGGCCGCCGTGATCACCGGAGCCCCGTTCACGGACTGACCCGGGCGTCGCCTCCGGCTCACTCCGCCTCCCGGTAAGCCGCCGCCTCCTCCAGGTCCAGCCGCCGCAGCAAGGTGCGCAGCATCTCGTCGTCGATGTAGCGGCCGTCCCGGAGCTTCACGAAGACCGTGCGCTCGGCGCTGATCATTTCG
>JABFXD010000041.1 GCA_013361925.1 Streptomyces sp.
GCGGCGGAGGCGAGATGGGTGTCCATGTGGATGGCCGGCATGTCGGCGGCCGTCCACTTCTCCTTCTCCGCGAGCAGCGCGGCGATGCGGTTCGCCCGGTGGGGCGGGGCGAACTCGACGCCGAGCGGGGCGGCCGGGCCGCGCTGGTTGGCCATCACGGCGACGCCGTCGGTGAGTTCGCCGTACGGCATCTCGTGCCAGCCGGTCCATTCGTGCCCGGCCTCCCAGGCGGGCACGATCCGGGTGCGGTTGGCCGTGGACCGTACCGGCACCCGGCCCGCGACCCGGTGCAGCAGCCCGCCCTCGGTGTCGGCGGCCTGTACGACGTTGACCGGCTCGGCCCAGTGGTCGAAGGCCCGGTCGACGTCGGCGACCCGGCGGGCGCGCAGCAGGGACAGCAGGGTGCCGAAGCCCAGGTCGCCGGTGACCCGGGGCGGGGTGCGCAGGCTGAGGGCGAGCGGGGTGCCGTCGTCGCTCCCCTCGGAACCGTCGTCGAGGCCCTCCGGGCCACCGGCGATCACCGGCCCGCGCGTGGTCTCGATGATCTCGACCTCCACCGGCTCCTCACCGGCGACCTCGACGGTCTCGGTGTGCCGGGCGGCGCGCCGCCAGCTCCCGTCCGGGTCGAGGGCCTCGACCCCGGCGCCGGTGCGGCGCAGTTTCTCGCTGTACAGGTCCTGGTAGTCGGCCATGGCGTTGGTGATGGCCCAGGCGACCGTGCCGGTGTGGCCGAAGTGGGCGATGCCGGGGACGCCGGGGACGGCGAGGCCGACGACGTCGAACTCCGGGCAGGAGAGGTGGATCTGCTGGTAGACGCCGGGGTCCTCGATGAAGCGGTGCGGGTCGCCGGCGATGACGGCCTGTCCGGTCGCGGTCCGCTCGCCGCTCACCAGCCAGCCGTTGCTGCCGGAGGTGCCGGGGCCGTCGATGGCGAACAGGCCGACGGCCTCCTCGCCGAGATGCCGGACGGCCTGCTCGCGCCAGAGCTTCGCCGGGAAGCCCGCGAAGAGGATGTGGGTGGCGAGCCAGACGCCGAGCGGGGTCCAGGGCTCCCAGCGGCCGGGGGTGCCGAGGGGGAGGGTCGTCTCGGCCAGACCCTCGTTGACGCCGTCGACGTACGCCCGTACCCAGTCGGCCGTTTCGGGGTCCTTCGCCGAGAGGTCGGCGAAGCAGCGTCGCGCGGTGTCGTCGACGCGGGCGCGCCGCACGAAGCGGTCCCAGGGGAGGGCGTCGACGCCGAGGAGGGCGGCGGAGGTGCCGTCGGCGCGGCGCCGTTCGACCTCCAGCTGCCAGGCGCGGTCGCGGGCGGTGACCCGGCCCTGGGCACGGGCGAGTTCACGCACGCTGTCGGCGCGCAGATGCGGGACACCCCAGGCATCTCGGTAGATCTCGGCGCTCACGCTGGGGGTCTCCTGTGCTTTAGGTTAGGCTCACCTAAGTAGGTCGTGGTGGAATCGTACGCGAGGGGTGAAGAGTCGATGGGGCAGGGGCACGGCTGGGAGGGCGCGGTCCTCAGACTGCTGCGGGCGAAGGACTTCGTCCTCACGGTGACCGGCGCCGAGGACGTCACCCCGCACTACCGGCGGCTCCACCTCACCGACGGCGGGCTGCTCGCCGCGACCGGGGTGCACCCGACGATGTGGGTGCGGCTGTGGTTCTCCGCCGCGGGCAAGCCGCACCAGCGGGCGTACACGCTCGTCGACCCGGACCCGGCGGCCGGCACCTTCAGCCTGGAGTTCGCGCTCCACGAGGGCGTGGCGAGCGACTGGGCCCGCGCGGCGGTGCCGGGCGACACCATCGAGGCCACGGTCCACGGCACGGCGTTCACCCACCCCGACCCGGCCCCGACGCATGTCTTCGCGATCGGCGACCCGGCCTCGCTGCCCGCGATCAACTCCCTGCTGGCGGCGCTCGACTCGTCCCCGGCGACGATCTGGTTCGAGGGCGCCCCCGACGGCCTCCCCTTCCGCACGGACGCGTCCCGCCACGACGTCCGGACCGGCGACGACCTGGTCACCCAGGTGAAGACCGACCTCCCGGACCTCCTGCGGGCCCACCCGGACGCGTACGTCTGGATCGCCTGCGACACCAGGACGACCCGCACCCTGTCCTCGTACGTGCGCAAGGACCTCGGCGTCCCCAAGGAGCGCCTGCATGCGCTGGGGTACTGGCGGGCGGCCTGACCGAGCGGCCCGGCGGGTCGGACGGCATGATCGGGGGCATGGACGTCACCCTGCACCTCGCCCAGGACCCCGAGGCCGACGAGCTCCTCGGGCGCTCCCCGCTCGCCGCGCTCGTCGGGATGCTGCTGGACCAGCAGGTCCCGATGGAGTGGGCGTTCAAGGGGCCCCGGACGATCGCCGACCGGCTCGGCGCCGACGACCTCGACGCCCACGAGATCGCCGCCCAGGACCCGGAGGCCTTCGCGGCCGTCCTCTCCGACAAGCCGGCGGTCCACCGCTACCCGGGTTCCATGGCCAAGCGGGTCCAGCAGCTGTGCCAGTACCTGGTCGAGCACTACGACGGCAACGCCGAGCTGGTCTGGAAGGGCGTGACCGACGGCCGCGAACTGCTCCGCCGGCTGGAGGAACTGCCCGGCTTCGGCAAGCAGAAGGCCCAGATCTTCCTCGCCCTGCTCGGCAAGCAGCTGGGCGTCACCCCGAAGGGCTGGCGGGAGGCCGCGGGCGCCTACGGCGAGGCGAAGTCCTTCCGGTCGGTCGCCGACATCACGGGCCCTGAATCCCTGTCCAAGGTGCGGGCGCACAAGCAGGAGATGAAGGCGGCGGCCAAGGCGGCGAAGGCCGCGAAGGACTGAGCCGAACGGCTCATCCGCCTCGCGGCACCGTCGTACGCGGTCCGAGCATGAACCATGACCGAGGCACCGAGCGGCTCCTCCTGGGGCCCGGAGTACGACGACCGCAAGGTTCACGCACAGCATGTTCCGCGGGGCGGCCATGAGCCCGAACCGCCCTTCGAAGGGCCCCTCCACGCGCTGTCCAAGGCGGCCTGGCAGGTGGTCCTGGTCACCGGGCTCGCCTCCCTCGTCCTGGGCGTCCTGGTGCTGGTCTGGCCGGGCTCCACGCTCCGCGCCACCGGCCTCCTCTTCGGCGTCTACCTCGTCGTCAGCGGGGTCTTCCAGCTCGTCTCCGCCTTCGGCACGCACAAGACCACCGGGCTGCGCGTGCTCGCCTTCATCAGCGGCGCCCTGTCGATCCTGCTGGGCCTGTTCTGCTTCCGCGGCCCCATGCAGTCGCTCCTGCTGCTCGCCCTGTGGATCGGCATCGGCTGGCTGATCCGCGGCATCACCCAGACCCTGGCCGCCGCCTCCGACCCGTCGATGCCGGCCCGCGGCTGGCAGGTCTTCCTCGGGATCGTCACCTTCATCGCCGGGATCGTCCTCATCGACTCCCCCTTCGAGTCGGTCGCCGTCCTCACCGTGGTCGGCGGGATCTGGCTGGTCGTCGTGGGAGTCGTCGAGATCGTCACGGCGGTACGGATGCGCGGGCGGGCCCGGCAAGTGCCGCACACCGTCTGAGTAACCCGTGCGGGCGGATCTGACGGGCGACGCGATG
>JABFXD010000312.1 GCA_013361925.1 Streptomyces sp.
TCCGATGCTGCCGATCCACTGGGCCACCTTCAACCTGGCCACGCACGCGTGGGCGGAGCCGGGCGAGGGGACGCTCGCCGCGGCCCGTACGGAGGGCACGCGCATCGCCCTGCCCCGCCCGGGCGAGCCGTTCGAGCCCACGGGTGATCGTGTACCGGTCGAGCCGTGGTGGCGCGGGGTCGCGGCAGCGCCGACCGGTGGGTGGCCTGCGGCTGACCTGGTGACGGAGGCCGCGATCAGGACGACGTCCGGGGCGGCGGCGCGGGCTCAGAAGGACGCGGCCGGCTCGGAGGGTGAGGGGAAGAGTGAGGGGAGCGGAGAGCCGGAGGCGGTTCCGGCGGGCTGATCCCTCCGGCAATTCCGGCGGGCTGATTTCTCAGGGGACTGCGCGCACGGGGCCGACGTGATCAGTTCCGACTCTCGGTCGGCCGGAATCGGCATGACCATTCGTCTGCCGTCACGCCGGCCTCGACCACGGTTCCACGGGGCAGGGGGCGACCCCACACCCTCCGCGCGGAGAGGTCGGCGCAGAGGGAGACCAAGCCGACCGTCATCGCGCCGACGTGGGTGACCACAAGGACGGTTCCCCCGGCGTGGGCTTCGGTGATGCGTTCCATCGAGGCTCGGAAACGAGCGATGGCCGACCCGCCCGTTTCGCCCAGCGGGAGCTTCGCGTCAAGGTCGCCGTCCACGATCCACCGACGAACCACCGACGAAGGACGTCCTGAGACGCGTGGCCTGCCGCGCTGCCCGAGGACCTCTCGAGAACGCCGACGCCGTACTCGATCAGACCGTGGTCGTGTCGCACGGGCAGGTCGAGGTCGAAGCCCTTCGCGATGATGTCCGCCGTCTCGACCGCACGTCTGGCCGTGCCGGTGTGGACGGCGGCGACGGGCTCGACTCTCGACATGCCTGAGGAACAGCATGTGAGAGCGCCGTTCCGAGGAAGAGGGCGTGTGATCGGTGGCGTGCGTCGGTCCTGCACGGTCGCTTGAGCGGATCGCTACAGAGCGTGAAGCCCGTAGGGGTGGATGGTGGTCGGCTGCGGGGGCGCCGGTCGGGGTGCGGGGGTGTGGGCGGGTGGTGTTTTCGTCCCCCGGGGCCCGTGTCGGGTGGCGTCGGCCGTCTGCCCCGCCGTTTCGTTTGTGATTGTCCCTGACCAGCATTGATCGATGCCTGAAGCGAACTGCACGGGCTGCCTGAGGGCTTATCGGGCTGTCGTACGAAGCCTCATACCAGAGCGGGACGCTCTCCGTACGAGTTTGTCAACTGCCCACCGCACATGATGCGTTGCCGACTACTGTGAGTGTCCGTCGGGCGACGCAGGGCCGAATTCCCGGCGCTCTCGACCGACACCGTGTCGTGAGGACCAGACCGGAGGAGGGAGTCGACGCGATGGGGATCCCCCCAGCTCGACCGCGACCGGGAGACGGGGGAAGCCGGTGACCGACGACCGCGTGGGAGTGCGTGCCGACCGTGGCGAGCGCACCCGGGAATCGGCGGGAGCGCGCGGTGGGCCCTGGGAGCCCGGCCGGGTAACCGGGAGCCAGGCCGGCGGTGGCCGAGGGAGCCCAGCCGGCACCGGCCAAGGAAATCGTCCCGTCCCCGGCCGAGGCAGCCCGTCCGGCCGTGGAGAGTCGAGCCAGGCCGGCCTCGGCGGAGGCGGCCGTCAACCCGGCCCTGCACAGCCGAGTCAGCCTGGCCCCGCACAGCCGTATCAGCCCGGCCGTGGGCAGTCGAGCCCGCACCGCGCCGGGCAGCCGGGCCCGCCCGGCCGTGGGCAGGTGAGTTCGCCCGGCGACCAGGCCCGACGGGCCAGTACCCGGACCAGTACGAGGACACCGATGTCTCAGCTCCGCGCACCGGCAGCTCATGCGGACCGCCGTGAAGGCGGCGGCCGGCACGGGAGGCCGGCCGCCCGGCCCGTGGCCGCGTTGCCCGAGACCCACATACGGCCTCAGCTGCTGCGGCTCGCCGTGCTACCACCCGTCGCGGTCGCCCTCGCCGCCTCGGCGGCCGTCCTCTTCACCGTCCGCTCCACCGGCGCCCGGCCCGGCCTCACCCTCTGGGGCGTCCTCGCGGGCGCGGTCTCGGTGGCCCTCGCCGGCATCCTCATCGCCGCCGTCGCCGCCGACCGCGCCGCCAGGTCGGTGAGCGACCGCATCGGTGCCCTGCGCCGCAGCAGCGCACGGGGTGAGGTTGAACTGCGGGCCCTCGTCGAGGCGTTGCGGCGTGGTGACGGGCCTCCCCGGCGCACCCCGCCCGACGGACCCCCTGACGGCGCCGACGACTTCGAGCTGCTCGCCGCCGACCTCACCCGCGCCCACGACGGTGCCGTCACCGCCGTGGTCCAGGCCGCCCAACTCTCCAGCCAGGCGGGCAGCGAGCAGAAGCTGGAGGTCTTCCTCAACCTCGCCCGCCGGTTGCAGTCGCTGGTGCACCGGGAGATCTCCATCCTCGACGAGCTGGAGAACGAGATCGAGGACCCCGACCTCCTCAAGGGCCTCTTCCACGTCGACCACCTCGCCACCCGCATCCGGCGTCACGCCGAGAACCTCGCCGTGCTCGGCGGCGCCGTCTCACGTCGGCAGTGGAGCCACCCCGTCCCCATGACCGAGGTGCTCCGCTCGGCCATCGCCGAGGTCGAGCAGTACTCCCGCGTCAAACTCGTCCCGCCCATCGACGGCACCCTGCGCGGGCACGCCGTCGCCGACGTCATCCATCTGCTCGCCGAACTCGTCGAGAACGCCACGGTGTTCTCCGCCCCGCACACCCAGGTGCTGCTGCGCGCCAACCTCGTCACCTCGGGGCTCGCCGTCGAGGTCGAGGACCGCGGCCTCGGTATGCCCGTCGCCGAGCAGAACAAGATGAACGCCCTGCTCACCGACCCCGACCAGGTCAATGTGGGGAGCCTGCTGGCGGACGGTCGTATCGGGCTGTTCGTGGTCTCACAGCTCGCCCGACGGCACGGCATCAACGTACGGCTCCAGACCAACATCTACGGCGGGGTCCAGGCCGTACTCGTCGTACCGCAAGGTCTGTTGGGCGCGGAGCCGGGTGCGCCCGGGAGTGTCGTACCCGGGACCTCCGACAGCATGGGAATCGCCGGGCCCGGTGGTGGTGGGGGAGCGGGTGGCGGTTCGGTCGGCGCGAACACGGGTCCCGGTGGTGGTGTCGGGCACGTCGGGACGTCCCGGCCGGTCGGCGGCGGTACGGCGTCACAGGCGCGGCCGTCCGCACCGACGCCCGGCACGCCGGGGGCCGGGGGACCGGGTGGCCTGGGTGACACCGGGCCGCAGCGGGTCATGCCCGCCGGGCCCCCCGCCGTACCGCTGCCCGCCGGACCCCCCGCCGTACCGCTGCCCGTGCGCGGCAGTCAGCAGGAGCGGCCCAATCCGGCGGAGGCCGTCCCGGGCATCCGGCCGGACGACCGGCGGCTCGTCGCGGAGAGCGCCGCGGCGCCGCCCACCCCGCGCACCGGCACCGTCCGCGGCACCATGGGCAAGCCCCAACTGCCCCGGCGCCGCGCCCAGGAGCACATCGCACCCCAACTCCGCGACGGCCCGGCGGCA
>JABFXD010000395.1 GCA_013361925.1 Streptomyces sp.
CAGACCGGCAAGAACCTCTCCGACCCGGACCGCTTCAAGTTCGACGGCACCGGCTACTACCTGAAGTCCACGGACGAGATGTACGCCGTCGACTCCTCCGACGCCTGGCAGGAGGGCTGCCGCAACACCCTCCTGGTCGCCGAGCAGGTCGACACCGCCGGCATGTTCGAGGCCAAGAACCTCATGCCGAAGTTCGACATCCCCGAGGGCTACACCGAGGTCACCTGGTTCCGCGAGGAGACCATGCGCGGCATGGCCCGCCGCTTCCCGGACGGCATCCCGGACGACCGCATGAAGCAGGTCGAGTACGAGATGGACACCATCATCTCGATGGGCTTCCCGGGCTACTTCCTCGTGGTCGCCGACTTCATCATGTGGGCCAAGAAGCAGGGCATCGCGGTCGGCCCGGGCCGAGGCTCCGCGGCCGGTTCGATCGTCGCCTACGCCATGGGCATCACCGACCTCGACCCGATCCCGCACGGCCTGATCTTCGAGCGGTTCCTCAACCCCGAGCGCATCTCGATGCCCGACGTCGACATCGACTTCGACGAGCGCAGGCGCGTCGAGGTCATCCGGTACGTGACGGAGAAGTACGGCGCCGACAAGGTCGCCATGATCGGCACCTACGGCAAGATCAAGGCCAAGAACGCGATCAAGGACTCCGCGCGCGTGCTGGGCTACCCGTACGCGATGGGCGACCGCCTCACCAAGGCCATGCCCGCCGACGTCCTCGGCAAGGGCATCGACCTCGACGGCATCACCAACCCCTCGCACCCGCGCTACAGCGAGGCCGGCGAGATCCGCGCGATGTACGAGAACGAACCGGACGTGAAGAAGGTCATCGACACCGCCAAGGGCGTCGAGGGCCTGGTCCGGCAGATGGGTGTGCACGCGGCCGGCGTGATCATGTCCAGCGAGCCCATCGTCGACCACGCCCCGATCTGGGTGCGGCACACCGACGGCGTGACCATCACGCAGTGGGACTACCCGCAGTGCGAGTCGCTCGGCCTGCTGAAGATGGACTTCCTCGGCCTGCGCAACCTGACGATCATGGACGACGCCGTCAAGATGGTGAAGTCCAACAAGGGCATCGACCTCGACCTGCTGGCCCTGCCGCTGGACGACCCCAAGACCTTCGAACTCCTCCAGCGCGGTGAGACGCTCGGCGTCTTCCAGTTCGACGGCGGCCCCATGCGCTCCCTGCTGCGCCTGATGAAGCCCGACAACTTCGAGGACATCTCCGCCGTGTCGGCCCTGTACCGGCCGGGCCCGATGGGCATGGACTCGCACACCAACTACGCGCTGCGCAAGAACAAGCTCCAGGAGATCACCCCGATCCACCCCGAGCTGGAGGAGCCGCTCAGGGAGGTCCTGGACGTCACCTACGGCCTGATCGTCTACCAGGAGCAGGTGCAGAAGGCCGCCCAGATCATCGCCGGGTACTCGCTCGGCGAGGCCGACATCCTGCGCCGCGTGATGGGCAAGAAGAAGCCCGAGGAACTGGCCAAGAACTTCACCATCTTCCAGGCGGGCGCCCAGAAGAACGGCTACAGCGACGAGGCCATCCAGGCCCTGTGGGACGTCCTGGTCCCGTTCGCCGGCTACGCGTTCAACAAGGCGCACTCCGCCGCGTACGGCCTGGTCTCGTACTGGACCGCCTACCTCAAGGCGAACCACCCCGCCGAGTACATGGCCGGACTGCTCACCTCGGTCAAGGACGACAAGGACAAGTCCGCGATCTACCTCAACGAGTGCCGGCGCATGGGCATCAAGGTGCTCCCGCCGAACGTGAACGAGTCGGTGCACAACTTCGCCGCCCAGGGCGACGACGTGATCCTCTTCGGCCTCGAAGCGGTGCGCAACGTCGGTACCAACGTGGTCGAGTCGATCATCAGGAGCCGCAAGGCCAAGGGGAAGTACGCCTCCTTCCCCGACTACCTCGACAAGGTCGAGGCGGTCGCCTGCAACAAGCGCACCACGGAGTCGCTGATCAAGGCGGGCGCCTTCGACACGATGGGGCACACCCGCAAGGGCCTCACCGCGCACTTCGAGCCGATGATCGACAACGTGGTGCAGGTCAAGCGCAAGGAGGCCGAGGGCCAGTTCGACCTCTTCGGCGGCATGGGCGAGGAGGAGACCAGCGAGCCCGGCTTCGGACTCGACGTCGAGTTCACCACCGACGAGTGGGACAAGGCCTATCTGCTCGCCCAGGAGCGGGAGATGCTCGGTCTCTACGTCTCCGACCACCCGCTCTTCGGCCTGGAGCACGTGCTGTCCGACAAGGCCGACGCGGGCATCGCCCAGCTCACCGGAGGTGAGCACGCGGACGGCGCGGTCGTCACCATCGGCGGCATCATCTCGGGCCTCCAGCGCAAGATGACCAAGCAGGGCAACGCCTGGGCGATCGCCACCGTCGAGGACCTCGCCGGCTCCATCGAGTGCATGTTCTTCCCGGCGACCTACCAGCTGGTGTCGACCCAACTCGTCGAGGACGCCGTGGTGTTCGTCAAGGGCCGCCTCGACAAGCGCGAGGACGTCCCCCGCCTCGTCGCGATGGAACTCCAGGTCCCCGACCTGTCCAACGCGGGCACCAACGCGCCCGTGATCCTCACCATCCCGGCAACGAGGGTCACCCCGCCGATGGTCAGCCGCCTCGGCGAGATCCTCAGCCACCACAAGGGCGAGAGCGAGGTCCGGATCAAGCTCCAGGGCCCGACCAGGACCACGGTGCTGCGCCTGGACCGGCACCGGGTCAAGCCGGACCCGGCGCTCTTCGGCGACCTGAAGGTCCTGCTCGGCCCGTCCTGCCTGGCCGGTTAGCCGTACGCGTACGTCGAGAGGGCGCATCCGGGGGTCCGGACGCGCCCTCTCTGTGTGCCTGGGTCTCAAGGACCCGTGGGTCTCAACTACCCGTTATGCAGATGTCAGTTGTGACCGAAGCGCTTCTGCTTGCCCTTGCGGGCCATGTCACCCGGAGTCACCTGGGTCATGCGCTGCTCGGCCTGCGCCTCCATCGAGGACTGCTGGGCCTGCTGCTGACCACGCTCGGACTGCGGCTGCTTACGGTCACGGTTCTTGTTCTTGGCCATGGTGATCTGCCTCCTGAGGGGGATCTAGGGGCCAGGGCCGCGACCAGATTCACATAGGCTGACAAAGAACGCATTTCGGATAATTACCGTGTGTGACAAGGGCTGTCGCTCGGCGATGCCTCGAAACGCCACGCCGAAGATCGAGTTCCGGCCGTTAACCTCCGCGCGGTCGGGCAGACTCGAAGGAAGCCCGAAGCAAACCTCCCGGGAAGAGGGTGAGTCGCGTGGACCGCTGCATCGTCCTGGTGGACGCCGGGTATCTGCTGGGGGCGGCGGCCAGTCTCCTCGCCGGAGAGCCCTCCCGCTCCCGCATCACCGTGGATCACGCCGCCCTCATCCAGGGCCTGCGCGAACGCGCGGAGTCGGACACGGAACGGCCGCTGCTGCGCATCTACTGGTTCGACGGCGCCCCCGACCGCGTCCCCCAGCCCGAACACCGCCGCCTGCGGGTCATGCCCCGCGTCACCGTCCGGCTCGGCGCCCTGACCCGCAGCGACGGACGCTGGGCGCAGAAGGGCGTCGACGCCGCCATGCACGCCGAACTCACCGAGCTGGCCCGCAATCGCGCCTGCTCCGACATCGTCCTCGTCACCGGCGACGGCGACCTGCTGCCCGGCATGATGGCCGCCAAGGAGCACGGCGTCGCCGTACACCTGTGGGCCGTGCAGGCCGCCGACGGCGACTACAACCAGTCCGAGGACCTCGTCGCCGAGGCCGACGAACGGCGCGTCCTGGACCGGACGTGGATCACCAAGGCCGTCCGCGCCAAGGATCTCGGCGGGATCTGCGCACCGCCGCCCGCGCCGCGCCCCGAGATCGCCGCCATCCTGTCCGCGCCGCTGCCCGAGTCCGCGCTCGCCGCCGCCGCCGAGCGCTCCGCCGAGGAGGGCGAGCACGCCGCCGCCTCGGAGAACGGCACCCAGGAGCGGGTGCCCGCGCCCAAGGGCGTGCCCACCCCCAAGGACCTCGCCGCCCTGCGCGCCCCCAGCGTCCAGCCCCAGCACCCCGCCAACGCGACCCTGCGCTGGTCCTCCGACAAGGGCTGGGTCGACCGGCCCGGCGGCGCCGCCGAACCGCCCGAGGTCGCCTCCATGCCCACGCTCGCCCAGCTCACCACCGCCGAGCAGCGCTGGGCCGACCGCGAGGAGGACATCACGACCGTCGGCGGCGACCCCTACGAGGTGGGGCAGGTCTTCGCCCGGCGCTGGATGGAGCGGCTCGGCGACCCGGGCCAACTGCAGAAGCTGTCGGGCATGTACCCGCGCGTCCCGCACCGCATCGACGGTGAGCTGCTGCGCTACGCCGCCCGCTTCGGACTGCTCGCCCACAAGGACGACCAGATCGACGAACACGACCGGTATGCCATCCGGGCCGGGTTCTGGCGCGAGATCGACGTCCGCACGTCCGCCGAGCACGCGCCCGCGGGGGAGTGAAACGGCACATACCCCGCCCCCGAGGGCGGGCGGAGCCTGTCGACCCCGTAGTCTCGTCCCTTGTGAGTACGCGCGCGGGACAGGCACTTCGGCAGGGCGGCGACGTCGTGTGCGCCGTGCGCGGACTGACCAAGACCTATCCCGCGGTACGCGGCAGACGCGGCGTTCCCGCGACGCCCGAGGTGCGGGCCACCGACGACGTACGGCTCGACATCCGCCGCGGTGAGATCTTCGGGCTGCTCGGCCCGAACGGCGCCGGCAAGTCCACCCTCGTACGGCAGCTGACCGGTCTGATGCGGCCCGACAGCGGCAGCGTGGAGATCCTCGGGCACGACATCGTGCGCCACCCGGAGCGGGCCGCGCGCATCCTCGCCTACCTCGGCCAGGAGTCCACCGCCCTCGACGAACTCACCGTGTCGCTGGCCGCCGAGACCACCGGACGGCTGCGCGGCCTGGAGGCGCGTGCGGCGCGGGCCGAGCGGGACGCCGTACTCGACGAACTCGGGCTCACGTCGCTCGCCGGGCGGGCGATCAAGAAGCTGTCCGGCGGGCAGCGGCGGCTCGCGTGCTTCGCCGCCGCGCTGGTCGGGGAGCGGTCGCTGCTGGTGCTCGACGAGCCGACCACCGGCATGGACCCGGTGGCCCGGCGGGCCGTGTGGGCGGCCGTGGACCGGCGGCGGGCCGAGCGCGGGACGACCGTGCTGCTCGTCACCCACAACGTCATCGAGGCCGAGACCGTGCTCGACCGGGTCGCGGTCCTCGACCGCGGGCGGGTGATCGCCTGTGACACCCCCGTCGGGCTCAAGGAGCAGGTCGCCGGGGAGGTCCGGGTCGACCTCGTGTGGCGCGAGGCCGCCCCGCTGCACGTCCCCGAGGTCGCCGCGCTGCACGACCGGGCCGTCGAGGCCGGCCGGCGCTGGACGCTCCGGCTCGCTCCCGAGGAGGCCCGCGCGGTCGTCGCCACCGTCACCGGCGGGGCCGCCTTCGCCGCCCTCGACGACTTCACGCTGGCCACGCCCAGCCTGGAGGACGTCTATCTGGCGCTGGGCGGCGCGGCCCGGCAGGGGCTGGTGAAGGCGTGAACGCTTGGAACGCTCTTGAGTCGGGCTTGAGCGAGCGGGCCGTAGCATCCGTACGGAAAGGGAACGGGGCGAACGCGTTCGCCGACGGATCCCCTTCCGTCGGATCCCCCTCAGTGACCCCGTTGGTGAAAGGGAGCAGCGCCACGTGAGTGTCGTACCCGCCGAGGTGCTGCCGGGCGGCGCCCTGGCCGTCGAGGAGACGGACCGGGACGTGGCCGAGCTCGGGCCGCGTGCGCGGCTGTGGCCGGCGCTCGTGGCCGTCTACCGGGCCCAGCTGTCCCGGGCCCGGGTCGCGCGCATCCCGCTGCTGTTCGTGGCGACCTTCCAGTCCGTCGGGATCATGATCCTGATGCGCGGGGTCGTGGACGGCGGGGCCGAGGCGCAGGCCGTGGTCGCGGGCTCGGCGGTGCTCGTCGTGGCCTTCGTCGCGCTCAACCTGCTCGCCCAGTACTTCGGGCAGCTGCGGGCGAGCGGGGGGCTGGACCACTACGCCACCCTGCCGGTGCCGCCGGCCGCCGTGGTGCTCGGGGCGGCCGGGGCGTACGCCTCTTTCACCGTGCCGGGGACCGTCGTGACGGCCGTGTTCGGCTGCGTGCTGTTCGGGCTGCCGATGGCGCATCTGTGGGTGCTCGTCGCGGTGATCCCGCTCGCCGGGGCCGCGCTCGCCGGGCTCGGGGCGGCCTTCGGGCTGCTCGCACCGCGGCCGGAACTGGCGACGGTGCTCGGCCAGTTGGGCATGTCCGCGGCGCTGCTGCTGGGCGTGCTGCCGGCCGACCGGATGCCGGAGGGGGTGCGGTTCCTGCGGGATCTGCTGCCCTCGACGTACGGCGTCGAAGCCTTCGCGCGGACCTTCGGGCCGCATCCCGACTGGGTGTTCGTCCTCGGTGACCTGGCCGTCTGCGGGGCGGTCGGGGTCTTCTCGCTGGGCGTCGCCACCTGGGCGTATCGTCGGGCGGCCGTCCGGTGACGCGCCGCACAGACGGGCCTGGCACGATGTCAGGGTGACCGCACCGCTGACTCCTCCTCCGCCGCCGAGCGACCCGTCTCCGCACCAGGCCTGGCAGGCGCCGCCGCCGTACGGTGCCGGTGGGCCCGGAAGCCTGTACGAACAGGACGGCCCTGGAATGAAGACCGAACTGCGGGAAGCCGCCGTGATCGCGGTGGCGTCGGCGCTGGGTGGGCTGCTGCTCGGGGTGCTGTGGTGGTGGCTGGCGCCGCATGTGCCGCTGGTCGGGGACATCGTCGAGAAGCGCTGGGTCGTCTACCTCAAGGACACCGAGGGGGAGCAGGCGATCGGCGTCGACGGAACGTTCACGCTGCTCGGGCTCGCGTTCGGTGTCGTGAGCGCGTTCGCGGTGTTCCTGCTGCGGCGGCGTGGGGGTGTGCCGCTGGTGGTGGCGCTCGGGGTCGGGGGGCTGCTCGGGTCGCTGCTGGCGTGGCGGGTCGGGATCTGGCTCGGGCCCGCGCAGGATGTGCTGGCCCATGCGAAGTCCGTGGGCAAGGGGGTGACGTTCTCTGCGCCGTTGAAGTTGAGCGCGAAGGGGGCGTTGCTGGCGTGGTCGTTGGGGGCGCTGGTGGTGCACCTCGGGCTTACGGGGCTCTTCGGGCCGCGCGACCCTGAGGTGCCGTACGGGGCGGGGCCGTACGGGGCGAAGCCGCAGGCGTAGCTCGTCGGGTGCCCGGGGTGGGGCTGGGCGGGGGTGGGTCTCGCTCGCCCGCGCTCACGGGGCGCCGCTGCGCCCACCCGTGCCGCCCCAGCGGCACGACTGCCCGCAGCTGGGGCGGAAGGGCAGGGATACCTACGCCGGGCGCCTGCCGTGGTTTGAGCGGCCCTTTTTGATGCGCCACTTTCGCTTTCGCGTTTTTTTCGACATGTTCCTCGTACTTAACCGAGGAACGGACCCGCGTCGAGAGGTCAGGCGCGGCCGATGGGGGCCAGTACCGCTTCCGTGAGCTTCGTCAGGTCCTCGGGGGACAGCTCGACCTCCAGGCCTCTGCGGCCCGCCGAGATACAGATGGTGGGGTGGGCGGAGGCCGAGGCGTCCAGGACCGTGGGGAGCTTCTTGCGCTGGCCGAGGGGGGAGATGCCGCCCCGGACGTAGCCCGTCGTGCGTTCGGCGAGGGTCGGGTCGGCCATCGCCGCCCGCTTGCCGTTGACCGCCGCCGCCAGGGCCTTCAGGTCCAGCTGGCCCGCCACCGGGACCACGGCCACCGTCAGCGTGCCGTCCACGTCCGCCACGAGGGTCTTGAAGACGCGCTCGGGGGACACGCCCATCGCCTCGGCCGCCTCCTCGCCGTAGGAGGGGTGGTTCGGGTCGTGGTCGTAGGCGTGGACGGTGTACTCCACTCCCGCCGCCGTCAGCGCCACCGTCGCGGGGGTGCCGCCCTGCTGCTGTGCCTGCTTCTTCGACTTCTTCGCCATCGGTCGTCGTCCCCCGGCCTCAGTTCAGACTCGTCGGGCCGCGCGTCAGATCGGACGCGGGCAACGACGGCAGGTTACGGATGATCGCCGTCTCGGTGCGAAGGAGTTTCAGCTCGTCGCGCAGCCGGGACGCGGTGTCCGGGGCCTGGAGGAGGCGCTGTTTGGTGGGGGTGTCGAGCATCATCGCCGCCGCCACCAGGTAGGAGACGACCGCTGGTTCGTCCGGCAGCTCCGAGCCGGAGGTGAGCGAGCGTTCGCGGGCACCCGCCAGGCGTTTCTGATACGCGCGGAAGGCCCTCAGGACGCCTTCGGCCAGGGCGCCGGCCTCCTCGCCCCGTTCCTCCGGGAGCTCCTCCAGCTCCGCGACGAGATAGGGGCCCGACGCGTCGACGGACACCAGCTTCACGCGGGTCGTGCCCGTCGCCAGGACCTCGAACGTGCCGTCGGCCCGCTCCCTGATCGTCGCCGCGTCCGCGATGCAGCCGGTGCCGTGGAACGCCTTGAGCGGCTCGGTGCCGAAGCCCGCCGCCGGGCCGCGCTCGGGCACGGACGTGGGATCGGGCATGCCCGGTTCACTCGCCGCCACCTCATGGCCGTCGCGGATGGCGACGACGGCGAACCGGCGCGGTTCGTCCTCGGGGGTTTTCAGAAGGTCGCGCATCATGGCGCGATAGCGCTCCTCGAAGACATTCAACGGGAGCACCAACCCCGGGAACAGAACCGAGTTCAGGGGGAAGAGCGGGAGCCGGACGGTGGTCACGGCGCAAAAGCCTAATGGTCGCGGGAGTGTGCACGTCCTCGGTGCCCACTCCGTGGATGCCCGGAGGCCGAGCTGAGGCGGATCTCCTCCCGCAGTTCCAGGAACCGGCCCAGCGGATCGTCGGAGACCAGCTCCCAGGGGAACGAGGTCGCGTACGGGCCGATCAGGCGCAGTTGCTCCAGCGCCTCCGGCCGACGGCCCAGGAGCGCGAGGACGTACGTCAGCTTGTTGCGCATCTCGGCCGGCCACGGGTCCGCCGCCGGGAACCGCGCCGACAGCGCGATCGCCCGGTCGGCCGCCGCGTCAAGGCGGGCCCGGGGTATGTCCGGGCCGCAGCCGTCGGTCAGATAGGCGAGCACCGCCCGGGTCGGCAGGGCCTGGACGAGGGAGTCGGCGGGGGCGTCCTGCGCGGCGGTCTCCGCGAAGTCGAGGCACTCGTGGTGCGAGCCGTGCCAGGAGTCGGCGAGGTAGCGCAGGGCGGCGGCGTGGCAGCCGTAGTGGTGGGGCGCGCGGCGGATCGCGGCCTCCCACAGCTCCTCGAAGTACTTGTGCCCGGCGTTCGAGCCGTGCGCGTGGTCCAGCGCTATCCGCCAGGGCACCGGATCCCGGTCGTCCCCGCGGGCGGCGGCCGTGATCAGCGGGCTCACCTCGCGCAGCAGTTCCGCCCGGGCGGGCGAGAGCCAGGCGCGGGTCACGGCGAGCTGGGCGCCGACCACCAGCAGGTCCGGGTCGTGCGGGGCGGCCGTACGCCAGGCGTCGAACCACTCGGAGCGCGCGCACGCGAAGGACGCCAGGCGTACGACGTACCGGTCGCGGTTCTCCCAGGCGCCGCTCGCGCGGGTCGTGGCGAGCAGGGTGGCCGCGACCTCGTACGATCCCTGCCCCGCGGCCACGAGGGCGGGGCCGAGCAGGTCGTCGGGCGCGTCGAGGAGCACCTCGTCGTCGGCCGGCAGCGCGACTGGCGGGTGCTCGACGGTCCTGGCCGTCCGGGAGGCGCGGACGAACGGGGGCAGCAGAGCCATGGTGTCGACCATTGAAAAGCCGCAGGTCGGGGAAGCGCCAGAGGTTCTCGGCAATGTGAGGAAAGTTGTACGCCGTCCGGTCAAGAGCCGGTAAAAAGGTTACTGTTCAACAACTGTTCGATCGCTGTGCACCCGCCACTCGCGGCACACCGGCCTAGTTGCGTCTCAGCAGCCTCGTCGCCCCCGCCGCCACCGTCGTCGCCAGGATCCAGCCCAGCAGGATCATCGCCGCCGCCAGCCACTGCCAGCCGCCGCGCAACTGCCAGAAGCCGACCTGGCCCAGGTCGATGACCGGCAGGAGCAGGTCGAGGGCGAACAGGGTCGCGTTCCAGTGCGGGACCTCGCCGCCCTTGAGCGGCGGATGGGCGGCGTGCGCGAAGGCCAGCGAGCCCGCCGCCCACAGCAGCGCCATCCACACCAGGGCGCGCCCCGGCCGGTAGCCGTAGGCGACCGTCCAGTCCTGGGCGTACCCCCACAGCTTGGCGGCCGGCGGCAGGGTCTCGCGGCGGCGGCGCTGCTTGGCGAGCAGCACCTCGCGCGCGTCCTCGTCCTCGCCGCCGGCCCGCAGCACGGTCGCGAGGCGCTCGTACGGCTCCGGGTTGTACTCGGCGGTCGCCGCGGCCACCCACGCCAGTCGCTCCTCCAGCGGGAACGGGCCCCTCGGCACCAGGTTCTCGTAGCCGAAGCCGCCCATGTGGAGACGGCCCGGGCCCGGCCAGCTGTCCGTGCGGTCCATCAGGTTCACCACCCGCGCCCCCGACAGCACGACCATGCCGCGCGCCGGAGCCTTCCCGAGGAAGCGCAGCTCGGGCGTCTGGACGCGGCGCAGGGACAGCTCCTGGTCGTCGGTGAGGGTGAACCGGGCCTGCTCGAAGTCGATCGCGTCCCCGAACCGCCCGTCGTCCAGGCGCAGCCCGCCCTCGCAGGTGAAGCGCTGGATGCGGGTGCCCTGCGCAGGGGTCGCCCCGCTCAGCAGCGGGCTGCCGATGCCCGCCGGGGTCAGGTACATCGAGCGCCCGACGGTCAGCTGCGGGGCGTTGAGCGCGAGGCGGGTGTACGGGTTGGCCAGCCTCGCGCCGCGCAGGCTCAGCGAGACGCCGACCTTGGCGCTGCGCAGACTCAGCTCGCCGTGCGACTCGAGGAGCTCGGCCTGGAGGTCCTGGCCCACGGTCATGCCGTCGGCGGCGATCGAACGGCCGCTGCGGTCCCGGTAGACGATCGCCTGGTTGAGCAGCAGATCGGTGCCGATGTGCGCGTCGGTGAGCCGTACGCCGTTGTGGAACCGGCAGCGGGGCAGATGCAGATCGCCCTCGGTGTGGACGCGGGCCGCCTCCAGGCGCGGCACCGAGCAGTCCACCATCCGCATGGTCGTGAAGCGGGCCTCCGGCAGCAGGACGTCCCGCTCGAACCGGCAGCCCTTCAGCTCCACGTACGGCACCACGATGCCGCCCGCCAGGTCCAGCGGGCCGCTGATCTGCACGCCGGCCAGCTTCAGCGACGACACCCGGCCGGCCAGCGCGGGCGGCCCGTCCAGCAGCAGCCAGCACACGATGCGGGCCCGCACGGTCCGCTCGGGCCCCCAGGGGTGCCCGCCGTGCGGATCGTCGACGACCGCGTCGCCGCTGCTCAGGTCGTACACGCTGCCGTTGCGGAACGCCTGCCACATACCGGCCTCGGCGGGCGTCAGATCGTCCGGCAGCTCCCCCTCGGTCACCGCTCCTCCAATCGCGTACGCATCCCCGTCATGCCCGCGTCATGCCCGCTCAGTGAGGCCCCGAACGCTAGACGTGAAGGCGATCTTCCGGGTTGCGTATCAGCCACTGGAATGCCCGGACGACGCCGAACCGTGGTCTGAGAGAATTGGGTCTGTGATCTCCCGAATCGATCTGCGCGGCGACGCCCTCCCCGAGGGCCCCGCCCTGCGCGACCTGCTGCCCCGAGCCGACTTCGACGTTCAGGCCGCCCTGGAGAAGGTGCGTCCGATCTGCGAGGCCGTGCATCATCGGGGCGACGCGGCGCTGATCGACTTCGCGGAGAAGTTCGACGGGGTGCGGCTGGAATCGGTACGGGTGCCGGCGGAGGCGCTGGACAAGGCCCTCGCGGAACTCGACCCGGCCGTGCGCGCGGCCCTGGAGGAGTCCATCCGCCGCGCCCGGCTCGTCCACCGCGCCCAGCGCCGCAGCACCCACACGACCCAGGTCGTGCCCGGCGGTTCCGTCACCGAGAAGTGGGTGCCCGTCGACCGCGTCGGGCTCTACGCGCCGGGCGGCCGGTCGGTCTACCCGTCCTCCGTGATCATGAACGTGGTGCCCGCCCAGGAGGCCGGTGTCGCCTCCGTCGCCCTCGCCTCGCCCGCCCAGGCCGAGTTCGACGGCCTGCCGCACCCGACGATCCTCGCCGCGTGCGCGCTGCTCGGCGTCGACGAGGTGTACGCGGCCGGTGGCGCCACCGCCGTCGCGATGTTCGCGTACGGCACCGAGTCCTGCCCGCCCGCCAACATGGTCACCGGCCCCGGCAACATCTGGGTCGCCGCCGCCAAGCGCTACTTCACCGGCAAGATCGGCATCGACGCCGAGGCCGGCCCGACCGAGATCGCGGTCCTCGCGGACGCCACCGCCGACCCGGTGCACGTGGCATCGGACCTGATCAGCCAGGCCGAGCACGACCCGCTGGCCGCCGCCGTCCTGGTCACCGACTCCGTCGAGCTGGCGGACGCGGTGGAGAAGGAGCTGGCCCCGCAGGTCGCGGCCAGCAAGCACATCGAGGACCGGATCGCCCCGGCCCTCGCCGGCAAGCAGTCCGCGATCGTCCTCGTCGACGGCGTCGAGGAGGGCCTGCGGGTCGTCAACGCGTACGGCGCCGAGCACCTGGAGATCCAGACGGCCGACGCCACCGCGCTCGCCGAGCGGGTGACCAACGCCGGCGCGATCTTCATCGGCCCCTGGGCGCCCGTGTCGCTCGGCGACTACGCCGCCGGGTCCAACCACGTGCTGCCCACCGGCGGGTGCGCCTGCCACTCCTCCGGGCTCTCCGTCCAGTCCTTCCTGCGCGGCATCCACATCGTCGACTACACGAAGGACGCGCTCGCGGACGTGGCGCACCACGTGGTCACGCTGGCGGAGGCGGAGGACCTGCCCGCGCACGGCGCGGCGATCAAGGCAAGGTTCGGTTGGAAGGTGCCTGAGAGCAAGTGAGCTTCGGAATCGACGATCTCCCCGTACGGGACGAGCTGCGCGGCAAGTCCCCCTACGGCGCGCCCCAGTTGGACGTGCCGGTACGGCTGAACACCAACGAGAACCCGTACCAGCTGCCCGAGCCGCTGGTCGAGCGCATCGCCGAGCGGGTCCGTGCGGCTGCCCGCGACCTCAACCGCTACCCGGACCGGGACGCGGTCGAACTGCGCACCCAGCTCGCCAAGTACCTGACGGACACGTCCGGTCACCAGGTGGGCCTGGCCAACGTGTGGGCGGCGAACGGCTCCAACGAGGTCATCCAGCAGCTGCTCCAGACCTTCGGCGGCCCCGGCCGGACGGCGATCGGCTTCGAGCCGTCGTACTCGATGCACGGTCTCATCGCGCGCGGGACCGGCACGGGCTGGATCTCCGGCCCGCGCAACGAGGACTTCACGATCGACCTCGCGGCGGCCGAGAAGGCCATCGCCGCGCACAAGCCGGACGTCGTCTTCATCACCACCCCCAACAACCCGACCGGCAACGCGGTCCCGCCCGAGACGGTCCTCGCGCTCTACGAGGCCGCGCAGGCGGCGAAGCCGTCGATGGTCGTGGTCGACGAGGCGTACATCGAGTTCAGCCATGGCGACTCGCTGCTGCCGCTCATCGAGGGCCGGCCTCAGTTGGTCGTCTCGCGGACCATGTCGAAGGCCTTCGGCGCGGCGGGCCTGCGCCTCGGCTACCTCGCCGCGCACCCGGCGGTCGTGGACGCCGTACAGCTCGTACGGCTGCCCTACCACCTGTCGGCCGTCACCCAGGCGACCGCCCTGGCCGCCCTGGAGCACACCGACACGCTGCTGAAGTACGTCGAGCAGTTGAAGGCCGAGCGGGACCGGCTGGTCAGCGAGTTGCGGGCGACCGGGTACGAGGTCGTGGAGTCCGACGCGAACTTCGTGCAGTTCGGCCTCTTCGACGATTCCCACGTCGCCTGGCAGAAGATCCTCGACCGGGGTGTCCTGGTCCGGGACAACGGCATTCCGGGGTGGCTGCGGGTGTCCGCCGGAACCCCCGAAGAGAACGACGCGTTCCTCGACGCGGTCCGTGAAGTGAAGAAGGAGCTGAACGCATGAGCCGCGTAGGACGGGTGGAAAGGGTCACCAAGGAGACCTCCGTGCTCGTCGAGATCGATCTCGACGGGTCCGGCAAGGTGGATGTGGCGACCGGGGTCGGTTTCTACGACCACATGCTCGACCAGCTCGGCCGGCACGGTCTGTTCGACCTGACCGTGAAGACCGAGGGCGACCTGCACATCGACTCGCACCACACCATCGAGGACACCGCCCTCGCCCTCGGCGCCGCCTTCAAGCAGGCGCTCGGCGACAAGGTGGG
>JABFXD010000568.1 GCA_013361925.1 Streptomyces sp.
GAGCGGTGCGTGCTGTGCGCCCGCTGCACCCGGTTCTCCAACCAGGTCGCGGGCGACCCGATGATCGAGCTGGTCGAGCGTGGCGCGCTCCAGCAGGTCGGCACCGGTGAGGGCGACCCCTTCGAGTCGTACTTCTCCGGCAACACCATCCAGATCTGCCCGGTCGGCGCGCTCACCTCGGCGGCGTACCGCTTCCGCTCCCGCCCCTTCGACCTGGTCTCCTCGCCGTCGGTGTGCGAGCACTGCTCCGGCGGCTGCGCCACCCGCACCGACCACCGGCGCGGCAAGGTCATGCGCAAGCTCGCGGCCAACGACCCCGAGGTCAACGAGGAGTGGATCTGCGACAAGGGGCGCTTCGCCTTCCGGTACGCGCAGCAGCGTGACCGGCTTCAGACGCCCCTGGTGCGCAACCCCGAGGGCGAGCTCGTCCCGGCCTCCTGGCCCGAGGCGCTGGAGATCGCCGCGCAGGGGCTGCTCGCCTCGCGCGGCCGGACCGGAGTGCTGACCGGCGGCCGGCTCACCATCGAGGACGCCTACGCGTACAGCAAGTTCGCGCGCGTGGCGCTCGACACCAACGACATCGACTTCCGCGCGCGCGTGCACAGCGGCGAGGAGGCCGACTTCCTGGCCGCCCGGATCGCCGGACACGGCCGCGACCTCGACGGTACGGGCGTCACGTACACCGCGCTGGAGAAGGCGCCCGCCGTCCTGCTGGTCGGGTTCGAGGCCGAGGAGGAGGCGCCCGGCGTCTTCCTGCGGCTGCGCAAGGCCTGGCGCAAGCACGGACAGAAGGTCTTCTCGCTCGCCACGCACGCCACGCGCGGCCTGACGAAGGCCGGCGGCACGCTGCTGCCGGCCGCCCCCGGCACCGAGACCGAGTGGTTGGACGCGCTCGCGAGCGGCGTCGGCCTCGAAGAGGGCGGAGCGCAGGCCGCCGAGGCCTTGCGTGGCGAGGGTGCGGTCATCGTCGTCGGTGAGCGGCTGGCCGCCGTGGCGGGCGGACTGACCGCCGCCGTACGGGCCGCGTCCGCGATCGGCGCCCAGCTGGTGTGGATCCCGCGCAGGGCGGGGGAGCGTGGCGCCGTCGAGGCGGGCGCGCTGCCGTCGCTGCTGCCGGGCGGCCGTCCGGCCACCGACCCGCGCGCGCGTGAGCAGGTCGCCGCCGCCTGGGGCGTCGCCGACCTCCCGCACCGCTACGGCCGTGACACCACGCAGATCGTCGAGGCCGCCGCCACCGGGGAGCTTCAGGCGCTGCTCGTCGCGGGTGTGGAGGTCGCCGACCTGCCCGACCCGGCACGCGCGCGTGAGGCGCTCGGCGAGGTCGGCTTCCTGGTCTCGCTCGAACTGCGGCCCAGCGAGGTCACCGCGCTCGCGGACGTCGTCCTGCCGGTCGCCGCGGTCGCCGAGAAGGCCGGCACCTTCCTCAACTGGGAAGGCAGGGTGCGCTTCTTCGAGGCCGCGCTCAAGCCCGACCAGATGACCCGCCGCCTCGCCCCCGCCGACGCGCGCGTGCTCCAGATGCTGGCCGACGCCATGGACGTACACCTGGGTCTGCCGGATCTGCGCACCGTCCGCGGTGAGATCGACCGGCTCGGCGCCTGGGACGGCCCGCGGGCCACCGACCCGCTGGAAACCGGCGCCCAGCTGCCGAGGCCCGCCGCCGGAGAGGCCGTCCTGGCCGGACACCGGCTGCTGCTCGACCAGGGGCGCCTCCAGGAGGGCGACGAGGCGCTGGCCGGCACCCGGCACGCGGCCCACGCGCGCGTGTCCGCCGCCACCGCCCTGGAGGCGGGCGTCAAGGACGGCGACGTCCTGGCCGTGACCGGCTCCTCCGGAGTCGTCGAACTCCCGCTCCAGGTCACCGAGATGCCCGACCGCGTGGTCTGGCTGCCGCTGAACTCCGTGGGCGGGGGCGTCGCCTCCGACGCCGGTGTGCTGCCCGGATCTCTCGTCCGCATCGGCCCGGCGACGCTCGACGCCGAAGCCCCCAAGGAGGTGGAGGCATGAGCCCGTACCTCGCGGCGGAAGACCTCTCGATGTTCGGCACCGACCCCTGGTGGCTGGTCGTCGTCAAGGCCGTCTTCTGCTTCGCGTTCCTGATGGTGACCGTGCTGTTCTCCATCGTCTGGGAGCGCAAGGTCGTCGCCTGGATGCAGCTGCGCATCGGCCCCAACCGGCACGGCCCCTGGGGCATGCTCCAGTCGCTCGCCGACGGCGTGAAGCTGATGCTGAAGGAAGACGTCATCGTCAAGCGCGCGGACAAGGTGGTCTACGTCCTCGCGCCGATCGTCGCGGCCATCCCGGCCTTCATGGCGATCGCGGTGATCCCCTTCGGCCCGGCCGGCAACGAGATCTCGATCTTCGGCCAGCGCACCACGATGCAGCTCACCGACCTGCCGATCGCGATGCTCTACATCCTCGCGGTCGCCTCGGTCGGCATCTACGGCATCGTCCTCGCGGGCTGGAGCTCCGGATCGACCTACCCGCTCCTCGGCGGCCTGCGCTCCTGCGCGCAGATGATCTCGTACGAGATCGCCATGGGCGCCGCGTTCGCCTCCGTGTTCCTCTACTCGGGGTCGATGTCGACGTCGGCGATCGTCGAGGCGCAGCAGGACCGCTGGTACGTCATCCTGCTGCCGGTCTCCTTCATCATCTACATCATCACGATGGTCGGCGAGACCAACCGCGCCCCCTTCGACATGCCGGAGTCCGAGGGCGACCTCGTCGGCGGCTTCAACACCGAGTACTCGTCGATCAAGTTCGCGCTGTTCATGCTCGCCGAGTACGTGAACATGGTGACGGTCTCGGCGGTGTCGGTGACCCTCTTCCTCGGCGGCTGGCGGGCCCCCTGGCCGGTCAGCACCTTCTGGGAGGGCGCCAACCACGGCTGGTGGCCGCTGCTCTGGTTCGTCATCAAGGTCCAGCTGCTGCTGTTCTTCTTCATCTGGCTGCGCGGCACGCTCCCACGCGTCCGCTACGACCAGCTGATGAAGCTCGGCTGGAAGGTCCTCATCCCGGTCTCCGTCGTCTGGCTGATGCTCGTCGCGACCGTACGGACCCTGCGCAACGAGAACTACGACTTCGCCGACATCGCCCTCTACATCGGCGGCGGTGTCCTGGTCCTGCTGCTGCTCTCCTTCGTCGCGGACATGTTCCGCGGCAAGCCCAAGGACGCGGAGGAGCCCGCGGCGGCCGTCGGATTCGATCCGATGGCCGGCGGATTCCCCGTACCGCCGCTGCCCGGACAGGAGTTGCCGTCCGTGCCGAGGCGCCGCTCGCGGCAGGAGCGGGAGCTGATTGTCAGTGGTGGAGTGAATACTCAGAGTGACGACGGATCTCTGGATGGAAAGGAGGCGTCCGATGGCTGAGGAGCCCAAGGAGACCAAGCCCGGTTTCATGAACCCCGTCGCCGGTTTCGGCGTGACCTTCAAGGCCATGTTCAAGAAGCGGCTGACCGAGCAGTACCCGGAGCAGGAGAAGACCACCGCTCCCCGCTTCCACGGACGGCACCAGCTCAACCGCCATCCGGACGGCCTGGAGAAGTGCGTCGGCTGCGAGCTGT
>JABFXD010001051.1 GCA_013361925.1 Streptomyces sp.
TCTCTTCCTCATCCAGCCAGGCTGAAGCGCTCGAAGTGGGTCTGCGCCTTGGGCACGTTCAGCTCGCGCAGACTGCGCAGCACCGCGTTCATCATGGGCGGCGGCCCGCACAGGAAGACGTCGCGGTCGGCGATGTCCGGGACCAGGCGCAGCAGCTCGCCCGGCGCCAGCTTGTCGGGGGTCACCGGGCCGCTCACCAGGTACAGTTCCGCGCCCTTGGCCGCCGCCAGCTCGCGCAGCTCGTCGTAGAGGACGGCGTCGCGGTCGTTCGCGACGCGGTAGATGACGACCGCGTGGCCGTGCAGTTCCTCCAGGAGCGCGCGGATGGGGGTGACGCCGACGCCGCCGGCGATCAGGACCGACTCCGGGCGGGTGCGGTGCAGCGCGGTGAAGGCGCCGTAGGGGCCCTCGGCGAAGACGCGGGTGCCGGGCTTGAGGTGGCGCAGGGCGGCGCTGCCGGCGCCGGCGGCCTTCGCGGTGAGGCGGAGGGTACGGCCGTCGGGGGCGGCCGACAGGGAGAACGGGTTCGCCTGCCACCAGCGGTCCTTGGTGAGGAACCGCCAGAGGAAGAACTGGCCGGCGCGGGCGGGCAGCTTGTCCAGGTCACGGCCGGTGATGTAGATCGAGACGACGGTGTCCGACTCGGGGACGACCGCCTCGACCCGGAACTGGTGGCGCAGGTTCCGCCACAGCGGCAGCACCGCGCGGCCCAGGACGACCGCGCCGAGGGCGACGGTCCACACGCCGTACCAGTAGGTCCTGGCGACGGAGGACGAGGCGAAGGTCGTACCGGCCGCGATCTGGTGGGTGATGGCGAGCACCACGGCGACGTACGTGTAGAAGTGGATGAAGTGCCACGTCTCGTACGCGAGCCGGCGCCGGGCCCAGCGGCCCGAGACGGCGCCGACGACGATGATGATCCCCAGCGCGACGACCGCGCGGAGCACGCCCTCGGTGGTCTCGGCGAGGTCGACGACCGTGCCGATCGGGCCCATGTCGGTGCCCTCGGCGTAGCCGAAGGCGATGAAGACGGCGTGCGCGAGGAGCGCCCACAGGATGCTGAAGCCGGTCCAGCGGTGCCAGGAGGTGAGCCGGTCCATGCCGATGCGGCGGTCGAGCCAGGGCAGCCGGGCCACCAGCAGCAGCTGGAAGGCCATGAAGAGGGCGCCGTAGAGGCCGAAGAGGCGCCCGAGCACGATCAGCGCGTTGGAGGCGAAGCCGGCCTGGGCGAAGAAGACGGTCACCACGGCCACGTTCGCGGCGATCAGGCCGTACAGGCCCGTGCGGGCCACCACTTTGGGCCGTATCGCCGTGGGGGGCGCGGTGGGCGGTTTGACGGTCGTCGTCACGGAACGGAGCTCCTTGATCGGGGCCTGGGACTAGAGCTTCGCTTGAGCGACCTGTCGAAAAGCTGTCGTACAACTTTCAAGTGGTTATCGATGTGGCCTCGGGGAGGATACGGCTCTGGTCTGTGGGGCCACGTGCCGCACTATGAACGGGTGGAAAAAGTACGACTCCTCGTCGTGGACGACGACCCGCCGATCGCCGACCTCGTCGCGACGGTCGCCCGCTACGAGGGCTGGGAGGCGGTGACCGCGAACTCCGGCGAGGAGGCGCTGAGCCGTGCCGCGGAGTTCCACCCGGACATCGTGGTGCTCGACCTGATGCTGCCCGACCTCGACGGTTTCGGGGTCCTGGACCGGCTGCGGCGCTCGGGCACGATGGTGCCGGTGGTGTTCCTGACCGCCCGGGACGCGGTCGCCGACCGGGTCGCGGGGCTGACCAGGGGCGGGGACGACTACCTGGTCAAGCCGTTCGCGGTGGAGGAGCTGATGGCCCGGCTGCGGACGGTGCTGCGGCGCGCGGCGGGCCCCGGCTTCCAGCGCTCGGTGCTGCGGGTCGCGGACCTCACCATGGACGAGGACACCCGCGAGGTGCGGCGCGGCGGGAAGCTGCTCACGCTCACCCCGACCGAGTACGAGGTGCTGCGCTACCTCATGCGCAAGTCGCCGACCGTGCTGACCAAGGCGCAGATCCTCGACCATGTGTGGGAGTACGGCTTCGGGGGCCGTTCGAACGTCGTCGAGCTGGTCGTCAGCCGGCTGCGCCGCAAGCTGGACGAGACCGGTGACGATCCGCTGATCCAGACCGTGCGGGGCTTCGGGTACGTGATCCGGCAGGCCTCGGAGTGATCGGGCGGCTGCGCTCGGCGTACCGGCGGATGCGGCTGGGCACGCGCCTCGCGCTGGGGATCGGCGCGCTGGCCCTGGTCGTGTTCGGCGTGGTCGGCACGGTGCTGACCACATACATGCGCGACTACCTGTCGAACCAGCTGAACGAACAGCTGTCGATCGCCCAGGTCGCCCAGTCCAAGAGCATCGCGGAGTCCGGCAGCCTCGCGGGCAAGAAGTACTGGCGCTGGTACTACGCCGTGTACGACGTGAAGGACGGCGCCCCGGTGCTGCGCACGCCCGAGGACCCGACCGACCTGCCGAAGGACGTCGACGAGTTCACGGCGGTGGCCGAGGTCAAGACCGCCGCCGGCGGCGGCACGGACGTGACCCGCACCGAGCATCTGGCGGGCGCGGGCGAGTACCGGCTGCGCGCCTGCGAGGTCGAACCCGGGGTGATCCTGGTCAGCGCGGCGCCCATGGACGACATCGACGACACCGTGGGCCAGCTGATCACGGTCCAGGTCATCGCCTTCGGCCTCGCCCTGCTGGCCCTGGTCCTGTTCGGCCGCAAGGTGCTGCGGCGCGGCCTCAAACCGCTGAGCGACATGGCGTCCACGGCCCACGGCATCGCCTCGCACGATCTGACGGAGTCGGCGGCCCGGCTGCCGCTGCGCGCCGACCGCAAGGGCGGTGGCCCGGAGGTCGAGGAGCTGCGGACCGCGTTCAACACGATGCTGGAGCACATCGACCGCTCGCTCGCGGTGCGTTCGGAGGCGGAGCAGCGGCTGCGCCGTTTCGTCGCCGACGCCTCCCACGAGCTCCGCACGCCGTTGATGTCGGTACGGGGCTACGCGGACCTCTTCCAGTACGCCGCCGCCAACGCCCCCGAGGAACGGGACAAGCACCTGGCCCGGCTCCGCGCCGAGGCGGCCCGCATGGGCGTCCTCCTCGACGACCTGCTGCTGCTCGCGCGCCTGGACGCGGCCGAGGTGGAGACCCCGCTGCGGCCGGCCGACACGGATCTGGTGACGCTGGTCCACGACGCGGCGGACGCGTTCCGCGCGGCCCACCCGGACCGGCCGCTGACGGTGGCCGACGGCCCGGAGTCGGTGGCGCTGCGGGTCGACCCCCACCGCATCCGGCAGGTCCTGGACAACCTCCTCACCAACGCGGCCATCCACACCCCGGCCGGAACTCCGGTGTGCCTGACGGTGTCCGTGGCCGCCGGGCGGGCACGGGTGGAGGTCATGGACTCGGGCCCGGGCATCCCGCCCGCCGACCGCGAACGCGTCTTCGACCGCTTCTACCGCGTCGACAAGGCCCGCAGCCGAGACCGCGGCGGCAGCGGCCTGGGCCTGGCCGTGGCCCGCTCACTGGTACGGGC
>JABFXD010000756.1 GCA_013361925.1 Streptomyces sp.
CCGACCCCCACGCCCGACCGAGAGGAACACCCACCCATGCACCGCATCACCGTCATCGGCGGCGGCCTCGCCGGACTCACCGCGGCCGTCACCGCCGCCGAAGCGGGCGCCAAGGTCACGATCCACGAGGCCCACCACACCCTCGGCGGGCGGGCCCGGACCGCCGAGGGGCCGTACCGGACCAACGAGGGCCCGCACGCCCTCTACAACGGCGGCCCGCACTGGGCCTGGCTCAAGCAGCGCGACCTCATCGGCCCGCTCGCCCCGCTGCCGCCCCTGGAGGCGGCCCGGCTGCGGCTGCGCCACAAGGGCGTCCTGCGTCGCACCCCGCCCTTCGCGATGCTGAAGCTGCTGCGCCCCGGGCTGCCGCAGGCCCCCGTCGACACGGATTTCCTGACCTGGGCCACCCGTATCGCCGGCGAGGAGGCCGCGCGGGCCGCCGCCCACTACTCGGCCGTCGCTCTCTTCCACCACGACCCCGGCGCGCTGTCCGCGGCGTTCGTGCAGGAGCGCCTGCGCCGCGCCACCAAGCTGCCGCCCGAGGCGCACTACCCGGTCGGCGGCTGGGCGAGTGTCGTCGACCGGATGGCCGCCCGCGCCTGGAACCTCGGCGTCCGCATGGAGACCCTGTCCCGCGTCGACACGCTCCCCACGGACACCCCCGTCATCGTCGCCACCTCCCTCGCCGCCGCCCGCCGGCTCCTCGCGGACGACTCGCTGACCTGGGCGAGCGGCCGTACGGCTCTCGTCGACCTCGCCGTCCGCACCCGGCGCGGTGACGCCTTCGCCGTCTCCGACCTCGACTCCCCGGGCTGGATCGAACGCTTCACCGCCCAGGACCGCACCCTCGCCCCCGCCGGCGAACAGCTGATCCAGGGCCAGATCCCGCTCGCCCCGCACGAGTCCAAGGCCGATGGCGTCGCCCGCGCCGAGCAGCTCCTCGACCTCGCCTTCGACGGCTGGCGCACCCGCGTGACCTGGCGCGGCGAGGCCCTCGCGAACGGCCGTACCGGAGCCGTCGACCTGCCCGGCACCAGCTGGCGGGACCGCCCCGCCATCGACCGGGGCGACGGTGTCTACCTCGCCGGCGACCAGGTCGCCGCCCCCGGCGTGCTGTCCGAGGTCTCCTTCAACAGCGCGCTGACCGCCGTGTCCCTGGCCCTCGGCAGCAACGCCCTTGACCTCAAGCATGCTTGAGGTTGAAGGCTGGGGGCTTCACCAGCAGCACAGCAGCCGCTCAGGGAGCCTCCATGCACGCCATCCGCCTGCACGCCTTCGGCCCGGCCGAGAACCTCGTCCACGAGCGGGTCGAGGACCCCCGCCCCGGCCCGGGCCAGGTCCGTATCGCCGTACGGGCCGCGGGTGTCCACCTGCTGGACACCGCCCTGCGCGAGGGCGCCCAGGGACCGCTGCCCGAACCGCCCCGCCTGCCCACGATCCCCGGCCGCGAGGTCGCCGGTGTGGTCGAGTCCCTCGGCGACGGCGTCGCCGCCCTGTGGCTCGGCAAGCGCGTGGTGGCCCACCTCGGCTTCGCTCCCGGCGGCTACGCCGAACTCGCCGTCACCGACGTCGACCGCGTCCACGAGATCCCCGGCAACCTGGACTTCGCCGAGGCCGTCGCCATGATCGGGACAGGCCGTACGACGATGGGGATCCTCCAGTTCGCCGAACTCGGCCCCGACTCCGTGGCCCTCGTCCCGGCCGCCGCCGGCGGCATCGGCACCCTGCTCGTGCAGTACGCGAAGAACGCCGGCGCCACCGTCGTCGGTCTCGCCGGCGGGCCCGCGAAGACCGCCCTCGTCGAGGCGAACGGCGCCGATCTCGCCGTCGACTACCGGGACCCGGCCTGGCCGGACAAGGTCCGCGCGCACCTCGGCGGCGACAAGGTGACCGTCGTCTTCGACGGCGTCGGCGGGGACGTCGCCCGCGAGGCCCTCGCCCTGCTCGCCCCCGGCGGACGGCACCTCGTCTTCGGCTGGTCCGCCGACGGCATCCAGGACGGCGCGCCCCACCTCGTCGACGGCGTCTCCGAGCAGGTCCTCGGCACCGTGATGATGCAGAAGGCCGGCGGCCCCAACCCCGTCCGCACGCTGGAACTGCGCGCCCTCGCCGAGGCCGCCGCGGGCCGTCTCACCCCGGCCGTGCAGCGCTTCCCGCTCGCCGAGGCGGCCGCCGCACACCGGGCACTGGAGACACGGGGGACCACCGGGAAGGTCGTCCTCGAACCATGAGCCGGCGCGAGGCGCGGACCACGAGCCGTCCATGAACCATCCATCCGCGAGGCGCCGCTCGCGGATGCGATACCTCCCGATTCATGGTCTTCTGGCGGGGTGAGTGTCACCCGAACAGGTGAACCGGATCAGGCCGACCCCCGCCGCTGGTGGGGCCTGGTGATCATCGCCCTCGCCCAGCTGATGGTCGTCCTCGACGCCACCATCGTGAACATCGCCCTCCCCTCCGCACAGGAGGACCTGGGCATGTCCGACGGCAACCGGCAATGGGTGATCACCGCCTACACCCTCGCCTTCGGCGGCCTCCTGCTGCTCGGTGGCCGGATCGCGGACCTCGTGGGCCGCAAGCGCACGTTCGTCATCGGCCTCATCGGCTTCGCCGCCGCCTCCGCCCTCGGCGGCGCGGCCCAGAACTCCGGCATGCTCTTCGGCGCCCGAGCGCTCCAGGGCGTCTTCGCCGCGGTCCTCGCGCCCTCCGCGCTCAGCCTGCTCACCACGACCTTCACGGACCCCAAGGAACGCGGCAAGGCCTTCGGCATCTACGGCGCCCTCGCCGGCTCCGGCTCCGCCATCGGCTTCATCGTGGGCGGGCTGCTCACCGAGTACCTCGACTGGCGCTGGTGTCTCTACGTCAACGTCCCCATCGCCGTCGTCGCCGTCTTCGGCGCCCTGGCCCTCCTCCACGACCGCCCCGGACACGCGGACGTCCGCCTGGACGTGCCCGGCGCGGTGCTGGGCTGCGGCGGACTGGTCGCCATCGTCTACGGCTTCAGCGAGGCGCAGCCGCGCGGCTGGACGGACGCCCTGGTGCTGGGTCTCTTCGCGGTCGGCGTGGTCCTGCTGACGGCCTTCGTGTGGTGGCAGACCCGGGCCCCCGTGCCGCTGCTCCCCCTGCACATCGTCAAGGACCGCAACCGGGCCGGCTGCTTCCTGACCATGGGCCTCGCCGTCATCGGCATGTTCGGCCTGTTCCTGTTCATGACCTACTACCTCCAGGTGATCCTCGCCTACTCACCCGTCAAGACCGGCCTGGCCTTCCTGCCCCTCACGGCCGCGATCATCATCGGCTCCACCCAGATCTCGGCCCGTCTGATGAACCGCGTGCCGCCCCGGCTGCTGATGGCTCCCGGCATGGTCCTCGCCGCGAGCGGCATGGTGATCCTGACCCGCATGACGGTCCACTCCGACTACGCGACGGAGATCCTCCCGGCCCTGATCCTCATGGGCCTCGGCATGGGCCTCACCTTCATGCCGGTCTTCGCCACCGCGACCGCGGGCGTCGCCCCGCAGGACTCCGGCGTCACCTCGGCCACCGTCAACACCTC
>JABFXD010000893.1 GCA_013361925.1 Streptomyces sp.
GTGGCCACGGCGCACCCGGTCCACCCCGCGACCGTGTGCCCCTCGTCATACTGGTGCGCACTCACCTTGCAGCCTCCCGCCCACGACAGAACCTCTCACGACGTAAGCAATTTAGCAGCTAAATCCCTCACGATCTAAGGTAATAGGTAATCCGCAGATGCGCGCCAAGCCCCGTCCCGCCGCCACCCCGGCCGAGGCGCTGTCGTCGATGGACTCCCTCATCGCGACGCACCTGCTCGGCCAGCAGGAAATGGCCCAGCGGCTGGGCCTGAACGTCACCGACCTGCTCTGCTTCGCCTGTGTCCTGAAGGCCGGCGAGAACCTGCTCACCGCGGGCGACCTCGCGGAGCACGCCCATGTCACGACGGGCGCGATGACCGGCATCCTCAACCGTCTGGAGCGCGGCGGCTTCATCACCCGCCGCCCCGACCCCGGCGACCGCCGCCGCGTCCGCGTCGCCGCCGTCCCGGCCGCGGTCACCCGCCTCACGGCCCTGTACGGCCCCTACTACGCCCGCCTCGACACCCTCTTCGCCGACTACTCCGCGGCCGAGATCGCCGTACTGAACGACTGGTTCACCCGGACCACAGGGCTCGCCCTGGAGTACGTCGAGGAGCTCCGGAGCCAGGACGCGCAGGCGGCCGAGCAGGGCAAGTAGGGGGCGGCGGAGGGGAGATGGTGGAGCTGGCCCCACCCCCGTTCCGGGAGGGCACACCATCGTTTCGCGCGGCGGACGAGGAGATCGTGGAGCACGTCAGCAAGCTCCTCGACCGCCCCGGAAGGACACCACCATGGAGACGCACCGCGCGGAACGCACGGACGCGAAGCCCGAGGTGGGTCCGCTCGCCTCCTTCGTCCGGTTCGTGGTGTGCGGCGGAGGCGTCGGACTGCTGTCGAGCGCGGCGGTCCCGCTGCTGGCGCTGCTGATGCCGTGGGCGGCCGCCAACGCCGTGATCACGGTGGCGTCCACGATCCTGTGCACCGAGCTGCACGCCCTGTTCACCTTCGGCACCGGCCGCCGCGCGGGCCTCCGCCGCCATCTGCAGTCGGCGGGCTCCGCGACGGCGGCCTACGTGGTGACCTGCGCCGCGATGTTCCTCCTGCACTCCGTGCAGTCCTCGCCGGGCCTGCCCCGGGAGCAGGCCGTCTATCTGGGCGCCTCCGGCCTCGCCGGCATCGGCCGCTTCCTGGTGCTGCGGCTGTGCGTCTTCGCCGGCACCCGCGGGGAGACGGCGACCGTACGGCCCCTGCCGGCCGCTGCCCGCCTCCACCACGGCGACCTCCGGCTCGCCCGGTAGCGGACGGCGGCTACGAACCGTCCGCCCGCACCGCGTACACGTACCGCAGACCGTCGTACTCGCTGACGTTCCAGATCACCGACTCGCTGTACGACCAGCCGGACGCCCCGCTGCTGTGGAAGCTCAGGTCCTCGCAGCCGACGGCGAGGTCGGCGACGGTGGTGGCGGTGGACGCACCGGAGGTGAAGGTGCGCAGGGCGCCCTTGGTGGACGGGCCCGCGCTCACCGAGAGGTAGTGCTTGGTGTTGCGGGAGACGATGCCCTGGATCTTCTTCTGGGCGACGGTGACGGCCTCGGTCGCGGTGAGCGAACCCGGGTGCCGGTCGGTGTAGTCGAGCTGCCAGCGGACGACATGGGGTGTCGTCTCGGCGGGCGCGCCGGTGCCGTTGAAGGTGTGGCCGGGGTCGTTGTAGGAGACCACGCCGTCCAGGGAGTACTCGCCGATCACCAGGCTGTCGGGGGTGCTGGCGCGGTCGAGGCCGATCGTCGAGTAGCGCAGATACGTTCCGGCGTTGTCGTAGGCGTAGCTCTGCGGGAGGACGTACTGGTAGCCGTACCCGTAGTACTTGCCGTCGGTGTGCAGACCGCAGACGTCCTTCTCCGCGGTCTCGACGGTGAACAGGGTGTTGAGGTCGAAGATCCGCAGACCCTTGTAGGTGTCGACGACGTAGAGCAGGTTGCCGTACCACATGATGCCGCCGGCGTGCTTCTGGACGGGCGCGAAGGAGTAGGCACCCGAGGCCGTGCGCACCGGCTCGACGAGCAGCACGTGCCGATAGGTGGGCGCGGCGGGGGTGTTGTAGTCGACGAAGGTCAGGCGCATGCCCTTGTCGATGGCGTACTCGTCGCCCGGGGTGTCGGGGTCGGTGTCGGTCTCGAAGTACCAGGAGACGAGGACGACCTTGTCGCCGCCGCTGTCCGGGTAGCGGCCGTTGCCGTAGGCGTCGGCGCTGGTGGTGACGCCCTGGGGTATCCAGTACGGGACGTCCTGGTCGGCGGGGTCCCAGGCGAAGCCGGTCTGGAAGGCCTCGGCGGTGCTGGGTGCGCTGCTCAGCGGGTCGGCGTCGCGGTTGGCGGTGGCTATGACAGTGGTGGCGTCCACCTTGGTCAGCCGCGCCGCCAACCCGGCCGTCAGCGCGGCGAATTCGCCGTGCTCGTTGGAGGTGCGGCCGGCCAGGGAGTACTGGTTCGCGGCGACGGTCGCCGCGTGGGCGGGCGCGGCGGCGAGGACGTTCGCGGCCGCACCGGCGAGGGGTGCGGCGGCCAGGCCGCGCAGGATCGTTCTTCTCGTCATGGTCATGACGTGAAAAACTAGGCGCATTCGAACATGCGACACAAGCGCAAATGTTCGCCTCAACGGACTTGAGTGACACGGCACTTGGGCCGCCTCCGCCCCGCCACGGGGCAGCCGCACCCGACGGGGTGGGGCTGGCCACACCCCCGGCCCGGTAGGCGACTCCATGGTTCCGCGAGGGGGCTCGCGGCATGGTGGAAGCCAGAGGTTCTCAACGGCCTTCAGAGGAAACGGGTCCCGCCCCGGAGGCTCGACCCCTCACCGGAAGGAAGCTCCCATGAACACCCAGCCCCACACCCCGTTCCCCGCCGACGACAGCGAACTCGCCCCGCTGCTCACCGCCTGGGACCAGGCCCACCCGGCCGCCGCCGACCCCGAGTGGCGCCACCTGCTGGACGAACTCGCCCACCCGCACACGATCGAGGCCTTCCACCGGCTGGCCGGGGCGGCGGCCTGAACTCCCCTACGCGGCCTCCGGCTACGAGGCGGCGGCCACGGTCAGCGTGTAGTCGACCCCCGTCGCGAAGTCCCCGGCAGTGCCACGGATCTTCAGCGAGTGCAGACCGCTCTTGAGAGCGGGCAGTTGGACCCACAGCCCACAGCCCGTTCCTTCGAACGTCTGGTCGGTGCCGGTGACGGGATTGCTCGCGACGCCCTCCACGGTCACGGCCTCCTCGCGATAGACGTCCGCCTTGACCTTCTTGCCGTCCAGGACCGCCGATCCGTCGACGCCGTCCATGAACAGCGCGCAGTCGTCGAGTCCGCCGATCCGGTTCACAAGGGGAAAAGCGACCGGCACGCCCGCGGGCACCGGGCAGCTCCGCTGGGCCCGCGTACCGAAGGTGCCGGCCAGGAACCACACGTCCTTCGGCTGGTTCCGCGCACAGTCACCGCCGTCCTCGTCGGCGACCGGGTTGGTCGACTCGGGCTCCGAAGCCGCCCAGGACCACCAGCGGCTCTGCA
>JABFXD010000017.1 GCA_013361925.1 Streptomyces sp.
GAGTAGTTGGTGTTGGCCAGGACGTTGCGGAGCCAGCCGCGCTCGTGCCAGGGCGCCGAGGCGGGGGAGCGGCGGGCCAGCGCCGGGGTGAGCAGGACGTCGTACTCCTCGAAGAACGGCTCCAGGCGACGGCGGAGTTCCTCGCGGCTCCTGCCGGTGCCGACCCCCTTCACGAAGCGGCGGCCCACTGCGGCGTGGACCCGGGTGCGCCGGGTCAGCAGGGTGCGGTCGAGCCCCTGGGCGTCCTCGGACGTGCCCGCCGTCCAGTGGGCGAGCGAGGTGAAGCTCAGCGACATCGGGTACGCCGGGTCCGCGCGGCGCACCTGATGGCCGGCCTTCATCAGCACCTCGGCGGCGTCCCGGGCGGCGGTCTTGTAGGGCGCGGTGATCGCGATGCCGGCGATCGGGCTGCGCAGCGAGACCGCCACCTTGCGCATACCGGAGTCGGGCGGCCGTACGAACTCCGCATCGGCCAGGACGCCCAGCATCAGTCGTGCGTCCTCGACCGTGGTCGCCAGCGGACCGTTCTCGGACATGCCGAACCAGTCGCCGTCGCTGACGCCCGCCGGGACCACGCCGTGACCGGGCTTGATGGTGACGAGGCCGCAGTTGGCCGCCGGGATGCGCAGCGAGCCCATGCCGTCGTTGCCGAGGGCGATCGGGACGAGCCCCGCGGCGACCGCGGCCGCGCTGCCGCCGGAGGAGCCGCCCGCCGTGCGCGAGGTGTCCCAGGGGTTGCGGGCGGTGCCGTGGACGCCCTCGGTGGTGCCGAAGACGCACAGCTCGGGCACGTTCGTCAGGCCCACGACCACTGCCCCCGCGGCGCGCAGCCGGGCGACCGTCACATGGTCCTCCGCCGACGGCGTGTCCGGCGTGGCCGCCGAGCCGACGCGCTTGGACTCGCCGCGTACCGCGAGGTTGTCCTTGACGGCCACCGGCACCCCGGCGAGGGGCAGTTCGGTGAGGTCGGCACGGGCGCCCACCTCGTCGGCCTCGGCGAGCGCCGCCTCGGCCCGTACCGTCCGGAAGGCGCCGACGCGGCCGTCGAGCCGCTCGATCCGGGCGAGGTGCTCGGCCACCACCTCGCGGGGCGTCGCCCGCTTCTCCCGCACGGCGGCGGCGATCTCGGCGGCGGTCCGGCCGATCCAGCTGGTCACGGGTCTCTCCTCGTACTGGCGAGTATGTAGGGAGAACTGTGCCCCGGCTCGGTCGTGGAGTCGAGAGGGGGCTGCCCAGGCACCCGCACGGACGCCTTCTTGGACAATCGCGCCGGTGTTGTTGGACTTTTCGCGAAGCGGCATCTGGAGACGCGCAGGTCATCCGATCAATGAGTCAAGTTGGCTGGTTTCCGGTCCCATTGACAGCTCCTGGGGGCCGTCCAATGATCAGCCATCCGATGAATTGGAGTGGCGTGTGAGTACGTTTCCCAGACGCCGGTTCGTGGGTGTCGCCGCGGCCCTGGCCCTGCTCCTGTCGCCCGTCCCCGCGGTCGCCGGGCAGCGGGCCGCCGAGCCGCCGGTCACCGTCCCGGCCCTCACCGACTGGACCCCGGAGTCCGGCAGCTACGCCTTCGGGTCCGGCACCCGGCTCGTCGCGGACACCCCCGCCGAGGCCCGGGTCGCCGGCACCCTCGCCGACGACCTGCGGGCGGCCGGGCACGGCAGCGTCCCGGTGGTCGGCGGCACGGCCCGCAGCGGGGACATCGTTGTCGACATCCAGCCGGCCAGGAAGTCGCTCGGTGACGAGGGCTACGAACTCCGCGCCGGAAAGCGGCTGTCGGTGACCGGCGCGACCGAGACCGGTGCCTTCTACGGCACCCGCACCCTCCTGCAACTCCTCGCGCAGGGCGACCGCGTCCCCGCCGGGCGGACCGTCGACGTACCGCGCTACAAGGAGCGGGGCGTCGGCGTCTGCGCCTGCTACATCCACGTCTCCGTGCCCTGGCTGGAGAACCTCGTCCGCGAGATGGCGTACCACAAGCTCAACCAGCTGCTCCTGGAGCTGAAGGTGAAGAGCGACGCCCATCCCGAGGCCAACACCTGGGGCTACTACACCAAGGACGAGATACGCCGCCTTGTCGCCCTCGGCGAGACGTACCACGTCGAGATCATCCCGGAGATCAACTCCCCGGGGCACATGGACCCGTGGATCGAGAACCGCCCGGATCTCCAACTCACCGACTCCGACGGCAACAAGCAGCCCTCCCGCCTCGACATCACCCAGCCCGCCGCCTTCGACTACTACACGAGCCTGATCGACGAGTACGCCGAGGTCTTCAAGGCCCCGGCCTGGCACATGGGCGCCGACGAGTACATGCTCGGCTCCGACTTCGCCAAGTACCCGCAGATCCTCAAGTACGCCCAGGACAGATACGGTTCGGGTGCCACCCCGCAGGACGCCTTCATCGACTTCGTCAACCGCGTCCACGCCCACGCCGCCGCCAAGGGCAGGAAGCTGCGCATCTGGAACGACGGGCTCACCGGCGCCAACACCGTCCCGGTGACGGCGGGCACCACCGTCGAGCACTGGGTGAACATGACGACGAAGCCCAGCCAACTCATCGCCCAGGGCTATCCGCTGATGAACGCCTCCTACTCGCTCTATCTCATCCGCGGCGGCTTCCACAGCGACACCGAGGGCCTGTACGACCAGAGTTGGGATCCGCGCGGCTTCGAGGGCGAGAAGCTGACCTCCGCCCGGGGCGTCACCGGCGCCAAGATCAGCCTGTGGCCGGACAACGGACGCGGCGAGACCGAGAACGAGGTCGCCGTACGGCTGTGGCCGGCCCTGCGCCACATCGCCCAGGCCACCTGGGGCGACCCTCACCCGGACGCCACCTATGCCGGGTTCACCGCGCGCGGCACGGCGGTCGGGCACGCGCCCGGATGGCGGGACCTGGCCTCGGTGCCGGTGCCGGACGGGTCGTACTCCTTCCAGGCCGACGGCGTCACCTTCGACGCGGACCTGGCGCGCACCGCGGACGGCTATGTCACCCTGCGCGGCCCGTCCGGCTGCCTCGCGGTGAGCGGCGGCAGGCTCACCCTCAACGTGCCGCTCCAGCCGGGCGTCCAGGCCACCTGGGACAGCTGCTCCGCCACGAACACCTTGCAGCGCTGGCAGTTGCAGCCGGCGGAGGGCGGACACCGCCTCGTCAACGTCATCACACAGATGGCGCTGAGCGTGACGGCCGACGGCCGCATCGTGCAGTACCCGCCCGATCAGCACCCGCCCGCCGTATGGCAGTTGACCTGAGGAGCCACACCCCCATGACCGTCTCCAGACGCACCTTCGTCGCCGGCTCGGTCTCCGCGCTCATCGCGACCGGCCTCACCCCGACCTCCGCGCTCGGCTCCCCGCTGCCGGCCGAGCCCGCGTACCGCATCCCCGTCAACCCCGACGACACCCCCGACGACCTCGTCCGCAAGGCCTCCCAAGTCCGGCCCACCGCACGGCAGATCGCCTGGCAGGCGCTGGAACGCACCGCCTTCCTGCACTTCGGCGTCAACACCTTCACCGGCCTGGAGTGGGGCACCGGGGACGAGGACCCGGA
>JABFXD010000892.1 GCA_013361925.1 Streptomyces sp.
TCGGTGGTGAGGGTGCCGTGGGTTGATCCAAGCATCGGTCCGCCCGCTCCTGTGTGACAGCGATTAACTGACGCAGTGTCAGATTAAAGGAACTGACGCTGTGTCAGGAATGGCCGTGCACGCAAAGTTGACGCCGGCGTACCGCGTGGGTGTGCCCGCACCTCGTGAAGGGCGGTCATCCGTGGTCGTACCCGCTGGAGGCGCTCTATGTACGTACGGCGTCCAGCCGGGCCGCCGACCCCGTCCGCGCGATCGCCTTCGCGATCTTCTCCGCGTCGATCGCCAGCTCGCGGAACATGCCGCTGATGGGGTTGGTGTAGCCGGTGAAGTAGAGGCCGGGGGCGTTCGGCGGGGTGTGCGGGCCGTGAACGACCGGTCTGCCGCGGGTGTCGAGGACCTTGAGGTGGCCGACCAGGCCCTCCAGGGCCCGGACGTAACCGGTCGCCGCGATCACCGCGTCCGGGCCGACGCGGTCGCCGTCGGCGAGGACGACCTTGCCGCCCTCGAAGCCCTCGACGGCGGCGACGATCTCCACCCTGCCCGCCCGGACGGCGTCGATGAGGCCGACGTCCTGGACCGGGATGGCACCCTCGTTCACCCGGCTGTAGAGACCGGTGCCAGGGCGGGGCAGACCCTGGGCGGAGAGGTCGGGCACGCTCAGCTTGGCCATCGGGCCGGCCAGGCGGTCGACCAGGCCGACCGGGAGGCGGCGGACGAGGACGCCGGTGTACTGGGCGGCCCAGCCGGCCGTCGAGCGGCGGACGATGTGCGGGGCGGTGCGCACGGAGAGGCGTACCCGGGAGGCGCCGCCCTCCACCAGGTCCACGGCGATCTCCGCGCCGGTGTTGCCGACGCCGACGACGAGCACGTCACGTCCCGCGTAGGGCTCGGGGTTGCGGTACTCCGAGGCGTGCACGAGGTCACCGGTGTAGGCGTCACGGCCGGGCCACTCGGGCAGCCGCGGGGTGTGGTTGTAGCCGGTGGCGACGACCACCGCGGCGCCGGTCAGTTCACGGCCGCCGGTGGCGTGCAGCAGCCAGCCGGTGCCGTCGGCGGCGCGCTCGACGCGGGAGACCTCGACGCCGGTGACGATCTCCAGCTCATGGTGCTCGGCGTACTTCTCCAGATAGCGCACCACGTTGTCGCGGGAGACCCAGCGCCCGAACCTGCGCGGCATCGCCAGGCCCGGCAGGCCGGACAGACGGCGGGTGGTGTGCAGATGGAGGCGGTCGTAGTGGCGCCGCCAGGAGGCGCCGACGCGGTCGGACTTCTCCAGGACGACGGCGCGCACGCCCTGGGCGCGCAGCGCGTACGCGGCGGCGAGTCCGCCGGGGCCGCCGCCGATGACGTACACGGGGCGGGCGGCGGTGTTCGGCTCCGCGCCGGCGGGCGCGGAGGACGCTGTGGAGTCGGCCATGAGCGCGAGCGTAATCACGCGTCAGGTTGATGGGTCTCGGTCAAGACCGGAATTGGTTGCGGATTGATCACGCCTGTAGGAGGACTGGGTGGGGCTCGTGGCGTAGGGCGCCCGGTTGTGGTGGTCCCATGGGCGTGCGCCACGGCGCCGGGCCCGCTCGCTTGAGGAGGGGCTCGGCGCCGTGGGTGCGGTGGCCTGGTTCTTATGACGGGAAACCGGCACCGCGTTCAGGGGGGCGTGCGGCAGGAGGCTACTTCTTCCTGGGGCCCTTGTAGCCGGTCACCTTCGCGATCCAGGTGATGAAGTCGCCCGGGTCGGTGTTGGCGCCGTGGCCCTGGTCCCAGTAGTAGAGGTGGTTCACGTCGTCGCCGAGGCCCTTCGCGGCGGCGGCGAGGTTGGCGGAGACCGTGTGCGAGGTGTCGGAGTCCTTGGTGCCGAGGCGGATCCACCAGTGCTTGGAGCGCTTGCCGTTGACCTTCTCCACCAGGTGGTACATCGGGTTCATCAGGTCGAGCTTCGCGGGGATGTCGCTCGCCACGCGCTTGCTGCTGAGGCCGGTCGTGTCGTTCTTCGCGCCGTACGCCGTGAAGTGACGGCTGAGGGTGGTGCCCGCGCCGAACTCGTTGTTCTCGCCGGCCGACAGGTCGAAGGCGTCGAAGGCCGGGGCGTCCTTCTTGCGGGCGCCGACGTGGGTGAGGAAGTCGGCCCAGGTGAAGGTCGCTTTCCCGCCGGACCAGGTGAGGAAGGTGTTGGCGGCGAGGTAGGTCGCGCGCTCGGAGTCGGAGAGAGCGGCCAGGTAGCTGGTCGCCGAGGGCTCCATGTACTGCTTGAGGAGGTACTCGTCGTAGTTGCGGGCGGTGAGCGTGCCGAAGCCGTTCAGGCCGCGCAGCCTGAGCCCCGCCTGGTACTCGGCGAACTGCGACCGGAGCGCCTTGGAGACGGTCTGGTCGACCTGCGCGCCGGTGCTGAGCGCGTTGGCGCCCCAGTTCCACTCGTAGGCGCCGTCGGCGTGCTCCAGGTCGGTGATCGGGCACCAGGCGCCGGTCGCGAAGATCGCGTCGGAGGCGTCGGCCGCGCCGAGTTCCTGGAGGTAGCTGTCGTAGAGCTTGCTGTCGCCGGAGGCGCCGAGCAGCGCCGAGACGGCACCGCCCGCGCTGGTGCCGGCGGAGACGATCCGGTCGACGTTGCCGGGGATACGGCCCTTGTTGGACCGGATGTAACGCACCGCCGCCTTGAGGTCGACGATGACGGCCGGGGCGGTGCCGTAGTACTCGCCGTCGGCGTTCTTCAGGGTGCGGCCGCGGGCGCCGGGCTCGACGACGACGTAACCGGCGGCCAGCGCGAGCAGCTGGTTGCTGGAGGTGGCGCCGCCGGTGGCGTTGGTGTTCCCGTTGGCGTTGGGCAGCGCGGAGCCGGAGGCCGTCGGGGCGCCGCTCGGTGCCCCGCCCCCACCCGCGCTCATGCCGCCGCCCCCGACCTCGGTGGCGTCCGCGACGGAGGAGGGCATGTAGCCGCCGACGGAGTTCGCGAACAGGATCGGCGCGTTCGTCGGGTCGACGGTCTCGCCGTCGATCTCCACCGGGGCGCTGACGATCAGCGACTGGTAGGTCTCGTCCACAGGGTTGGCGACATAGGTGATCGCCTTCCAGAAGTGGTAGGTCACCGCGTGTTCGGTGCCCTCCGTGTCCGTGACCGTCTTCGTCAGCTTCGTGTACGCGTCCTTGTCGAAGACCAGGGTGTCGGAGGAGGACGAGCCACCGCCCCCGCTCGACGCGTTCGCGTTCAGGGCGATGCCCCCGACCGCCGCGACCCCCGCCGTCGCGCCGATGCCCATGACGACGGTCCTGCGTTTGACTGCCCTGTGCTTCACGGTTCGACTCCCTCGGATCCGGCTCACGTCTGCGAACCTAGGCGTAGTGGCGACAAAATTGCCAACAATCCGGAGTCATTCAGAGGGGACGCACAGTTTCATGGCCTGCGCACAGCCGTTCCTCATGGAAATCGAAGGCTTCCGGCAGCCCCGTTTCTGACGTACCGTCAGATCTCATGGACACGATCGGGCTCACCGGTGCGGAATGGCTGGCCGTCCTGCGCATAGGTCTCGGGCTGTGGTGGCTGGAGAGCTGGCGGCA
>JABFXD010000226.1 GCA_013361925.1 Streptomyces sp.
GTCACCGCCCCGGCCTGTGTGCCCAACGCGGTCTCCGTCGGTGCCACCACGGACGACGACGAGGTCGCCTCGTTCTCCAACCACGGCCCGCTGCTCGATGTCTTCGCCCCCGGCAACGGCATCGTCTCCTCGGTCCCCGGCGGCACCTACGACTCCATGAGCGGCACCTCCATGGCGGCCCCGCACGTCGCCGGCGCCCTCGCCGTCCTGCGCCAGGCCTACCCGACCGAGGGGCTCGCCAGCCTGGTCTCGCTGCTCGCCACCACCGGCAAGCCCATCACCGACGAGGCGGGCGTGACCGTCCCCCGGATCGACGTGGCCAAGGCGGTCGCCGCGGTCGAGCCGAAGCCCGAGGCGGACAAGAAGCCGCGCGCCTTCCAGGTCGACAACGACAAGGACGTCGCCATCCCGGACGCGCCGACCGGCGGCACCGGCACCGCGGTGACCTCGCCGATCACCGTCGCCGAATACCCGGGCAACGCGCCGAAGAACCTCAAGGCGTACGTCAACATCACCCACGCCTTCCGCGGTGACGTGAAGCTGGAGCTCGTCGCACCGAACGGCACGACCCACCTGCTGAAGGCCGCGAGCACCTCCGACGGCGCCGACGACATCGTCGCGACGTACACCGTGGACGCCTCCGCCTCCGTGGCGAGCGGCGAGTGGAAGCTGCGGATGACCGACACCGACGACGGGGACGCCGGCACGCTGACCACCTGGTCGCTGATCTTCCCGACGCCGTTCGAGAACACCACCGCCCAGACCATTCCGGACTCCGGCACCCTCAGCTCGACCATCGCCGTCACCGGGATCGACGGCAACGCCGCGGGCCCGCTCCAGGTCTACACGAACCTCACCCACACCAGGATCGGCGATCTGAAGCTCACCCTGACCAGCCCGGACGGCAAGTCGTACATCCTCAAGCCGTACGGCTCCGAGGCCGGCGGCACCCTGGCCACCACGTACGGCGTGGACGCCACGGACGCGGTCGCCAACGGCACCTGGACCCTGAAGGTCACCGACTCCGCCACCGGTTCCACGGGCACCCTCACCGGCTGGTCGCTCGGCTTCCCGTCGTACGAGAACCAGACCGTGAAGGCCATCCCGGACAAGAACTACACGGAGATCTGGACCAAGACCGACGGTCTGTCGGGCGTCGGCTCCACCAAGCTCAAGGTGTACGTGGACGTCGAGCACGAGTACCTGGGCGACCTCAAGATCGACCTGATCGCCCCGGACGGCTCCCTGCACCTGCTCAAGGACAACGGCGAGGAGCCCGGCGGCACCCTCAAGAAGGTCTACACGGTCGACGCCACGGATCTGCCGGTCAACGGCTGGTGGAAGCTCCGCGTCGACGACGTGGCCACGGGTGACACCGGCACGGTCGGCAACTTCGTCGTGAGGTTCTGACACTCGATCAACTGCCTTACGCCTGCGCCCCCGCACCTCTCCTGGTGCGGGGGCGCAGCCGCTTGCGCGACTTATCGTTTCTCGATAACATCGAAACTCGATACATCGAAAAACGATAAGCGAGGCGGGGGATCATGTCCGAGGACCGGAAGATGCTGGAGCCGATGGCGACGGTGGTGTCGATAGCGCTGCGGGTGCTGTTGACCCTGGTGACGCTGGGGGTCGTCATCAGAATCGTCCACGGCGGCTGGGGCAGCAGCGGTGTCTGCATCACCGACGACTCGACCGGCGGCTCCGTCGGCGCCGACCGCTTCTTCCCCGAGACGGGAGCGTCGGTCGACGCGGTCCCCCGCTACTGCGCCGATGCGCCCGGCACGGCCCTGCATCTCCTGAACGAGCTCAGCACGCTGCCCTCCACCCTGCTGCTGATCGGCGGCCTCTTCCTGCTGCACCAACTCCTCAAGGGCGCCGCCCGGGAGGGCGTCTACACGACCCGTACGGCCTCCCGGTTCCGGCTCCTCGGCTGGTGGCTGCTGCTCGGCAGCCTCATCGCCCAGGTCATCGAGTCGAACCTCAAGGCGGCCGTGCTCGCGCAGCTCGCCACCAACCACGACTTCACGGCCAGTTCCTGGCTGGAGCTGTGGTCGATCCCCTACCTGGCCGTCCTCACCGGCCTCGGCCTCCTCACCTTCGCCCGCATCACCCACGCCGGCGCCGCCATGCGCGAGGACCTCGAAGGGGTCGTCTGATGGCCGAGGACGAGCACGAGGGCCATGACATCGAGGTCCATCTCGACAAGCTCCTCAGCGAGCGCGGGATGACCGTCACCGAACTCGCCCACCGCGTCGGCGTCACCAACGTCAACCTGTCCGTCCTCAAGAACGGGCGCGCCAAGGCGATCCGCTTCACCACCCTCACCCGGATCTGCGAGGTCCTGCAGTGCCAGCCGGGTGACCTGCTCAGCTACCGACCCAAGTCATAGGGAGACACGACATGTTCGGCGCCATGGACACCAGCATGAAGATAGTGATCGCCGTCGTCGCGGCCGCCCTCATCACGGGCGTGATCCTGCTCGGCCGCTGGCTCACGAAGAAGTAATCCGCGGAAAGCTCAATTGGGCCTCAAATAAACAGACCTGAGTTCCCCACAAGCTCAATTGATGCTCAGGAAAGGCTATTTGAGCTTCCCACCCCCCATTCCGTGCGGAAGGATCAAGGCAAGCGGGAACGCCGAAGGGGAAAGGCGGAACCGCTTGTAGGGGGGCGAATTATCGCGCTTTCCCTACTGCTTATTTCAGTTCGTGTACTCATCCACGTACGGAGGCAGTAGATATGCGTACCACGACGAAGATGAACCGGAAGCGGCTCGTGGGCGTGGCCGTCGCCACGGCGGCGGCGATCACCATGGCGGCCATGCCGGGCTCCGCGTTCGCGGACGACACCACCGGTACCACCCCCGAGGCCTACGAGTCCTACCTCGTGGAGCAGGTGGAGCTCGGCGACAGCGACGCCCAGGAGACCCTGGACCAGTACTCGGCGCTCTCCGACGGCGACAAGGAACAGTTCGTCGACCTGCTGAACGATCCTCAGCGCGGCCAGGAGCTGGGCGACTTCATCTCGGACGTCTCCGACGTCGAGTCCATCGACGAGGAGAACTACACCACCGAGACGAGAAAGGAAGCCGCGGACGGCGATGTCGTCCTGGAGGCGACCCTCGCCGTCGAGGAGACCGAGACGCCGCCGACCACCGAGGAGGAGCTCGCCGACCCGAGCGCCCGGTACTACGACCGGAGCGCCTGGTACTCCGTCTCCGACACCATCTTCGGTGTGAAGGTGACGACCGTGAAGATCGGCGTCAACTACCGCACGACCTCGTCCCGTGTCGTGAAGGTCTACAACGGCTGGGCCTCGCACCGGAACTACGTGCCGTTCGCCGACTTCTCCAACAGCCCGGTCAAGGAGTGGATCTCCGCCGACCCGGCGAACAACGCCACCGCCGAGACCATCTGGCAGGGCAAGTGGGCCGGCTTCTCGTGGGACGCCCGTGAGCGCATCTGGGCCGACCAGAGCGGCTTCAAGGGCGGCTACCTCAAGTAGGCCCCTGCGTCCTCGTACCGGCAGAGCCGGTCGTATCGAGCA
>JABFXD010000665.1 GCA_013361925.1 Streptomyces sp.
GCCTCCCGCAGGGCGCGGCGGGCCTCGTCGGCCGGGCGCGCGGTCATGACGTCCTCCGCAGGGAGACGAGGTCGGTCAGTTCGCGGTCCGTCAGTTCCGTCAGGGCCGATTCGCCGGAGCCCAGGATCGCGTCGGCGAGGGCCCGCTTCGCTTCGAGCATCTCGGCGATGCGGTCCTCCACCGTGCCCTCGGTGATGAGGCGGTGGACCTGGACGGGCTGGGTCTGGCCGATGCGGTAGGCGCGGTCGGTGGCCTGTTCCTCGACGGCCGGGTTCCACCAGCGGTCGAAGTGCACGACATGACCCGCGCGGGTGAGGTTCAGACCGGTGCCCGCCGCCTTGAGGGAGAGGACGAGGACCGGTGTCGCGCCGGCCTGGAAGCGGTCCACCATCCGTTCGCGTTCCGGCACCGGCGTGCCGCCGTGCAGCAGGTCGACCGGGACCGCGCGGGCGCCGAGGTGGGCGGTGATCAGGCGGGCCATGCCGACGTACTGGGTGAAGACGAGCGCCGAGCCGTCCTCGGCGAGGACCGTGTCCAACAGCTCGTCCAGCAGGGCGAGTTTGCCGGAGCGCAGCGCCAGCCGCTCGGCGCCACCGGCGTCCTCCTTCAAATACAGCGCCGGGTGGTCGCAGATCTGCTTCAGCGCGCCCAGCAGCTTCAGGACCAGGCCCTTGCGGGCGATGCCGTCCGCCGTCTCGATGGCGTACAGCGACTCGCGTACGACCGCCTCGTAGAGCGAGGCCTGTTCGCGGGTGAGCGGGACGGGGTGGTCCGTCTCCGTCTTGGGCGGCAGTTCGGGGACGATGCCGGGGTCGGACTTCTTGCGGCGCAGGAGGAAGGGGCGGACCAGGCGGGCCAGCCGTTCCACCGCCTCCGTGTCCTCGCCGTTCTCGACTGCGCGCGCGTGGCGGGCGCGGAAGGATTTGAGCGGGCCGAGGAGCCCTGGTGTCGTCCAGTCGAGGAGGGCCCAGAGTTCGGAGAGGTTGTTCTCCACGGGCGTGCCGGTGAGGGCGACGCGCGCGGGCGACGGGATCGTGCGCAGGGCCTTCGCCGTCGCCGAGTAGGGGTTCTTGACGTGCTGCGCCTCGTCCGCGACGACCATGCCCCACTGCTGCTCGGCCAGCCGGGCGGCCGTCGAGCGCATGGTGCCGTAGGTGGTCAGGACGAAGCCGCCGTCGAGGTCGTCGAGGCTGCGCTCGGGGCCGTGGAAGCGGCGGACGGGGACGCCCGGTGCGAAACGGGTGATCTCCCGCTGCCAGTTGCCGAGGAGCGAGGCCGGGCAGACCACGAGGGTGGGTTCGGTGCGGGCGCGTCGCAGGTGCAGCGCGATCACCGTGATCGTCTTGCCGAGGCCCATGTCGTCGGCGAGGCAGCCGCCGAGGCCGAGGGTGGTCATGAGGTCCAGCCAGGCGAGGCCCCTGAGTTGGTAGTCGCGCAGCGTGGCGTGCAGGCCCGGCGGCGGCTCCGCGGGGCGGATCCCCGCCGTCAGCCGGTCCCGCAGGGCCGCCAGCGCGCCGACCGGGACCGCCTCCACCGTCTCGCCGTCGACCTCCGCCGTGCCCGAGAGCGCGACGGACAGCGCGTCGACCGGGTCGAGCAGGCCCAGTTCGCGCTTGCGGGCCTTGCGGACGAGCGCCGGGTCGACCAGCACCCACTGGTCACGCAGCCGGACGACGGGCCGGTGGGCCTCGGCGAGCGTGTCCATCTCGGCCTCGGTGAGCGGGTCGCCGCCGAGCGCCAACTGCCAGCGGAACTGGAGGAGTTCTTCGCTCTCGAAGAAGCCGGTGCCGTCGGTCGCCGATCCCGGGGCGGGTCGGACCACGGCGGCGGCGCTGAGGTCGTGCGCCAGGTCCCGGGGCCAGTGCACGGCGACCCCGGCCGCCGCGAGGCGGGTCGCGGCGACCCCGAGCAGCTCCCCCAACTCGTGCTCGGACAGGGCCAGTACGTCGGGGACGTCCAGCTCGGCGAGCCGGTCAAGGGGCGGCCAGACCCGGGCCGCGCGCCGCACGGCGAGGGCGGCGTCGACGCGCGCGCGGGGCCCGAAGACCGCGTCGGCCTCGCCCGCCCACAGGGCCGCCGCGTCGGCGACGAGGGTGGGGTCGGCGAGGCTGTGCACCTGGACGATGGCGGCACCGGCGCTGCGGACCCCGTCGCCGGTGTCGAACAGTTCGTAGGCCGACAGGTCGAGGCGGAGCGAGATGCGCACGCCCGCGTCCATGCCGGCGGCGACCTCCGCGGCCCAGTCGTGCGCACCGGGCAGATGCTGCGGGCGGCGGTCGGCGAAGGGCCTGCCGGAGGCGAAGGGGGCGGCCGGGGTGCGCGGGAGGGTGTCCGCGACGGCGTCCAGGAAGGCGCGCATCAGCGCTTCCGGCTCGGGCAGTCGCAGCGGGCCAGGGCCGGGCAGCGGGACGGCATGACCCTCGTACGGAAGGGCGGCGGCGATGGCGCGCAGGTGCGCGATGTCGTCCGGGTCGAGGGGGCCGGCCCGCCAGGCGTCATGGCCCGTGGCGGTCAGGCCGGGCAGCAGCCGACCGCGCGCGGTGAGCCGCAGGGCGTGCAGGGCGGCGGCGCCCCAGCAGGCGGTGGCGGGATGGGCGGCCGGGTCGCGCCGGGCGCGCACGAGGAGGGGCAGGGCCTCGGCGAGGGGGACGGTGAGCGCGGGGGCCGTACGCCGACGGACACCGGCGCCGTGCCGTCGTACGACGGTGAGGTCCGTGCGACCGTCGGCTCCGTCGGGCAGGGGGCCGTCCTCGGGGTCCCAGAAGGCCATCCGGCCCTCGCGCGGGAGCGGGTCCGGGAGGAAGACGGCGGCGAGGCGCGCGGAGAGCGGCTGGGTCGCCCGGTCGGCCACCGCCGTGACCGTGTCGCTCATACGTCCTGCCACCTCCCCACCCGTGTGTCGGATCAGACGTCTACGACTCTACGGGCGGGGTCTGACAATCGGCTCCGGCGACGGGCCACGCCCCCTCCTACGGAACCGTGCGGGAGACGACGTACACCATCGGGTTGGCCGGGTCGGCGGTGTTCACGACGATGTCCTGGGTCGGCGCGGGGTTCTTCTGTTTGTGGACCAGGCCCGCCCAGGGGCCGGGGCCGGTGAAGGACCAGCCGGTGATCTTCTGGTCGCGGGCGCTGATGGTGATGTCGCCCTGCTTGAGGTCGTCGCGGCCGACGCCGACGCCCGCGAGGAAGGTGTCCAGGCCCGCGTTGGAGGTGCGGAACTGGACGTAGAGGCGGCTGGTCTTCCAGTTGTTGGTCTCGTAGTACGCGATCCGGTCCGCGGGGTGCGGGACCGGCACCTGGTACAGCCGGCGCTGGACCTTCGACGGGTACCCGGCGGTGAGGCCGGTCGCCGAGTACTTCGCCTCCTTGTCCTTGCCGCTGTTGCGGCTCTGGTTGGCGGAGATCACCAGATAGCCGGCCGGGACGCCGATGAGCAGCACGATGATGAGCAGCGTGAGCGCGCGGCGGCGGTTGCGGTGGCGGCGGTCCTCGGTCGGCCGGGGCGGCTCGTCCGGGGAGTGGGCCGCCTGGCGTGGCAGCGAGGC
>JABFXD010000613.1 GCA_013361925.1 Streptomyces sp.
CGGCCGACGGTCACCCAGGTGCGCTCCGGCGAGGCGAAGCTGACCGCCCTCACCGGCGCGAAGCGCCCGCCGACCGGGACGAAGACCGCCACCGGCAACGTCCCCTTCCGCGGACTCGGCGACCGTACGGGCCGCCCCGCGAAGGAGTCCCGCAAGACCGCCGAGGCCCGCAAGGCGGCGGAGGCCCGGGCCGCGGCCCGGGTCCGCAGGGGCCGCTGACCCGCTCGATCACAGGACGCCGTTTTTGCCGGACCGGCAACGAGTGTGGCGTGACCGGGGCACGACGAGCGACGGTGGTCGGGTGACCGAACACATCACCGTAGGAACACCCGCCTCCGATGCCTACGCCGGAGACCCCGCCGTGCGGGCCGAGTGGGACACCCGATACGCCGACCGACAGCAACTGTGGAGCGGCGATCCCAACGGCGCGCTGGTGGCCGAGGTCGCCGGGCTCGCCCCCGGGCGCGTCCTCGACGTGGGCTGCGGCGAGGGCGCCGACGCCGTCTGGCTCGCACGCAACGGCTGGGACGTGACCGCGCTCGACGTCTCGGGCGTCGCACTGGAGCGGGCGGCCGAGCATGCGCGGGACGCCGGCGTCACCGTGCGCTGGACGCACGCCGCACTGACCGAGGCGTCCCTCCCGCCCGCCTCCTTCGACCTGGTCTCGGCGCAGTACCCGGCCTTGCTGCGTACCCCCGACGCCGCGGCCGAACGCGCGCTGCTCGATGCCGTGGCGCCCGGCGGTGTGCTGCTGCTCGTGCATCACGCGGGGATGGAGAGCCGGGCGGCGGACGACGGCGGCTTCGACCCGGCCGACTACGTCTGGCCCTCGATGGTCGCCGCGCTGCTCGACGAGGACTGGGAGGTGCAGGTGGACGAACAGCGGCCTCGCGTGGCTCCTGGGGGCGGCGCGGGCGCGCACCACACCGACGACGTGGTGCTGCGGGCACGCCGACTGCGCTGAGGCCCGCCGTCAGTGGCGGTGTGTCACCGGCACGGCCCCGGAGGCCCTCCCCGCGGCGCTGGTAGCCTCCGCGTCTACGACGACGCGGGGGAGGCGAGCGTGGAGGCAGGGCCGCCGGGTGCACCGAGCCGTGAGCTGAGGGGAACGGGTGCACCGAGCCGTGGCCTCAGGGGAGCGGGTGTCGGGATCCTCTTCGGCGGGTTGACCGCGGCCGTGTCCGTGACCGCGATCGGCAGAGCATGGGCCGCCTGCGACATCGGCGGCGGTGCGGCGGCCAACGGCATGACCTTGCTGATCCTCACGCCTCTCGTCTGGGTCGCCGCCGCGCTGCCGTGGATCGTCCTGCGCGGCACCCTGGGAAGACGGCACCACAGGGCGGCCTGGGCCGCGGGACTCCTGACCACCCTGTGCCTCACCTGGTTCCTCGTGACCTGGCTCGGCATGCCGGACTCCTACCCTGCCCCGCTGTGCCCGGGCAACGTGCCGCCCTGGTGGCCGAGCTTCCTCCCCACCTGACCCAGGTCCAGGTCCAGGAGCCCGGCCCCTAACGGGCTCCCTGGATATGGAAGTTGAAGTCGGTGTGGCCGAGCGTGCCCATCAGGCGCAGCCAGATCGGCAGCACCATCTCGGTGCCCCGGGCGGTCTCGATGCCGCCGAGGTCGATGACGCTGGACTCGGGCCAGCCGAAGGAGACCAGCAACTCGGTCACCTGCTTCTTGGCGCCGGTGTCCTCACCCGAGACGAAGACGTTGTGCGGCCCGGCGACGCGGGCGGGCTCGACCATGACGGGGCAGCTCATGGTGTTGAGCGTCTTGACGACCTTCGCGTCGGGAAAGGCACGCTGGATCTGCTCGCCGAGGCTGTCGGTGTTGACCGGGTCGAGCGTGGGCGGCATACCGGCCGAGAAGTCCAGCGGGTTGGCGATGTCGATGACCACCTTGCCCACGAGGTTCGTACGGCCCGCCGCGTCCAGCGCGTCCAGGGCCGCGCCCCCGGCCGTGGTGTTGACGACCGTCTCACCGAAGGCGGCGGCCTCCGCGAAGGGCTTCAGCTGTACGTCCGTGTGCTCGGCGTGCCAGACGGCGAACGGCGGATTGCCCATCCCGTCGGGCTCCGTGCGGGCCAGCGTGGACTGCGGATCACGGGTGCCGATCGCCACCTCGTGGCCCAGCGAGGCCAGCTTGGTGGCGATCGTCCGGCCGACGATGCCGGTACCGAGAACTGCGTAACGCATGAGGATCTGGTCCTTCCCGGACGGGCGACGGCATGCGCCCGGCTCCGGGAACGAACCTAGACCGACTCGTACCGGATCGCTATGCGGCCAGCGTCTTGTCCTTCGTCGCGCTCGCGGCCTCGGCGCCGTACCTCCGCAGCAGCGCGTCCGCCACGGCCAGGGCGTCCGCCGCGGTACGGGCGCCGGTCAGTACGCACAGCGTGTACGTGGCGTCCTCGAGAGCGCGACCGCTGCGACCGGTGGCCAGCCTGTCGTGATCGATACGCGCCGCGGCAAACCGTGCCAGCGCCGCACGCAGCTCTCTCTCCGCCGGAAGAATCATGACGAGTCCCCTCTCACACCGCCGCTCGGCACCCGGCGGCGCCGGGCAGAACCCCAAGTGCCCAGCCTCCGAAGATCTACGCATGGGGCCCGCGTGGACCGGGGAACGTCCGGCCGAATCACGACGGTCGCGGAGCGGAGGTCTACGCCGGGACGAGGACGGTCAGCCACTGCGCCTCGCGCGCCCGGTAGCCGTAACGGTCCATCAGGCCGCAGACGATCGCCGGGACATGGCCGGCTCCGTAGACGACGGCCACCCGGATCGGCTCGTCGGCGCGCTCCGTGTGGATCTCGCCGAGCGCGGCGAGCAGGCGTTCGTCGCGGCGGCCGGTCATGGCGTGTTCCACGGGGTCGTCGGCGAGCATCTCCGCCCGCAGGGTCTGCGGCAGATCGTCGACGGCCATGTCCTCGTCGAGGAAGGCCCGGGGACCGCGCAGCGCGAACACGAGGCCCAGCACGGGAGCCGCGACCAGGAGGAGCACGTACATCCAGCGCGGCAGTGTCCTGAGGTCCGCCATCGCCTCGGCCGCGGTCACGTCCGGGTTGATCACCGGTACGGACTCGGGCAGGAGCACGTCGTCGCGCTGCTCCTGGAGGCCGTTGCGCCGGCGCCGTGGGGCGAACCGGTAGGCGAGGGTGAGGGCGCTCACGCCCGCCGAGCGGCCTCTGATGCCCTCCAGGACGATGAGGTCGCAGTCGCTGAGTCTGGTGCGGACCTGCGAGTAGAAGGTCGGCGAGGCGACATGCAGCATCGGGAAGATCACGAATTCGAGCGGGGTGCCCTTTCGCCGCATGGTGATCACGGCGGATCGGACGGCGTACCCGGTCACCTCGATGATCTGCATGATTCCCCCGCGCGCCGCAGCCGTTGCCCGTGCACCCGTACCCGGACACGAGTGCGAACGGGCGCACGGTTCCCGGCGAGGCGGCCCGAGCCGTGTCAGAGGCCGTCCGCGAGGCGTTGCCGGTCCTTCTCGTCCCACGTCCTGGTGTCGCGGGGCCGGGTGTACGGCTCGGCGTCCGGCGG
>JABFXD010000472.1 GCA_013361925.1 Streptomyces sp.
GCCAGGCCAGGTCCCCGTACCGGGATCGAGGTGAACGTCGGTGCGGGCGCCGGGTCCTGGAAGAAGTCGTTGCCCTTGTCGTCGACCACGATGAACGCCGGGAAGTCCTCGACCTCGATCTTCCAGACCGCCTCCATGCCGAGCTCCTCGTACTCGACGACCTCGACCTTCTTGATGCAGTCCTGGGCGAGACGGGCGGCGGGGCCGCCGATGGAGCCGAGGTAGAAACCGCCGTGGGTGTCGCAGGCGTTGGTGACCTGGGCGGACCGGTTGCCCTTGGCCAGCATGACCTTGGAGCCGCCCGCCGCCTGGAACTGCTCGACGTAGGAGTCCATGCGGCCGGCCGTGGTCGGGCCGAAGGAGCCGGACGCGTAGCCCTCGGGCGTCTTGGCCGGGCCCGCGTAGTACACCGGGTGGTCCTTCAGGTACTGCGGCATCTCCTCGCCCGCGTCGAGCCGCTCCTTGATCTTGGCGTGCGCGATGTCACGGGCGACGACGAGCGGGCCGGAGAGGGAGAGACGGGTCTTGACGGGGTACTTCGTCAGCTCCGCGAGGATCGACTCCATCGGCTGGTTGAGGTCGATCTTCACGACGTCACCGGCCTCGTCGAGGTGCTCGTCCGTCGTCTCCGGCAGGAACCGCGCCGGGTCCGTCTCCAGCTGCTCCAGGAAGACACCCTCGGCGGTGATCTTCGCGACCGCCTGACGGTCGGCCGAGCAGGACACGGCGATGGCGACCGGGCAGGACGCGCCGTGACGGGGGAGGCGCACCACCCGTACGTCGTGGCAGAAGTACTTGCCGCCGAACTGCGCCCCGATCCCGATCTTCTGCGTCAGCTCGAAGACCTTCTCCTCCAGGTCCTTGTCCCGGAAACCGTGGCCCAGCTCCGAACCCTCGGCCGGGATCTCGTCCAGGTAGTGCGCGGAGGCGTACTTGGCCGTCTTCAGGGCGTACTCGGCGCTCGTACCGCCGACCACGATCGCCAGGTGGTACGGCGGACAGGCGGCCGTACCGAGCGAACGGATCTTCTCCTCCAGGAACTTCATCATGGAGGCCTCGTTCAGGACGGCCTTCGTCTCCTGGTAGAGGAACGACTTGTTGGCCGAGCCGCCGCCCTTGGCCATGAAGAGGAACTTGTAGGCGCCGCCGTCGGTGGCGTACAGCTCGATCTGGGCGGGCAGGTTCGAGCCCGTGTTCTTCTCGTCCCACATGGTCAGCGGGGCCATCTGCGAGTACCGCAGGTTGAGGTTGAGGTACGCGTCGTAGATGCCCTTGGACAGGGCCTCCTCGTCGCCGCCGGACGTCAGGACATTCTGGCCGCGCTTGCCCATGACGATCGCGGTGCCCGTGTCCTGGCACATCGGCAGGACGCCCGCCGCCGCGATGTTCGCGTTCTTCAGCAGGTCCAGCGCCACGAACTTGTCGTTGCTCGACGCCTCGGGGTCGTCGATGATCCGGCGCAGCTGGGCCAGGTGGGCCGGGCGCAGATAGTGCTGGATGTCGTGGATGGCCTCTTCGGCGAGCTTGCGCAGCGCCTCCGGCTCGACCCTGAGGAACGTGCGCCCGTCGGCCTCGAAGGTGGAGACACCCTCGGAGGTCACCAGCCGATAGGGGGTGGTGTCCTCTCCCATGGGGAGCAGATCGGTGTACGCGAACTCAGGCATCTCAGCCCATTCCTCACTCGAACGACGGCGGCCGGCCTCCGTTGGCAGGCCTCACCAGCCTAGAACCTGTCCAAGCCGGGAAGCTTGTGAGGTAAGGCTCAGTTCGGCGGCACCCGATTTCCACACGCTCGCGGTTGTCCACAGGCCTAGTCGCGATCTATCGCGTTTGGGTAGGCTGCTGCCGTGGACCTTCAGAAGCCGGACGCGCAGCAGTCGACGACCCCGCCCGCCGCCACCGCCACCGCCAGCCCGAGCGCCGCCGACCTGCGCGCCTCCGACGCCGACCGCGACCGCGTCGCGGACATCCTGCGCGAGGCGCTCGCCGAGGGGCGCCTGACCGCCGACGAGCACGCCGAGCGGGTCGAGGGCGTGCTGGCCGCCAAGACCGTGGGCGAGCTGGACGTCTTCATCCGGGACCTGCCGGCCGCGCATGAGCGCCGGGAGACGGCGACGTACTCCGTGGCCCCCAACCGCCCGACCACGGGCGCCATCCCGGTCGACCCCGACGAGAACGTGGTGGCGGTGTTCAGCAGCGCCGTCCGCAAGGGCCGCTGGCGCGCGGGCCGCCGTATCCACGCGTACGCGGTCTTCGGCAGCGTCGAGATCGATCTGAGCGAGGCCCTCTTCGAGTACCAGCAGGTCGTCGTCAAGGCGATCTCGGTGTTCGGCACCATCGAGGTCCGCGTCCCGGAGAACGTGTCGCTGCGCGGCACCGGCGGCGGCGTCCTCGGCAACTTCGAGGTGCACACGCTCGACGCGGCCGACCCCGAGGCCCCGGTGGTCTACGTGGACGGCTGGGCCGTCCTCGGCAACATCGAGGGCAGGGCCCGGCGCGGCAGGCTGGTCGCGGACATTCTCGATCGCGTGCAGCACAAGGTCGACCGGAGTTTGCGCAAACACCTGGATCGTTGACGGTTGTGAATCCACCCTCGACCGGAGGGGGTCGGTCCGCCCCCGGACCGCTTCGGGGGTGTCCGCGGTCCACCAGGAATCCAGCGGTTCGGAACTCAGTGCATAGGCACGCGCACAGCGGGTAGGCCTTGCTGCATCGTCTCTCGCTCGCGAAGCCGTCGTCAGGAGTAGACCGTGCTGCAACCGCCGCATTCGTCCCTGCAGGTAGCTGCTGTTCCGGCTCAGCGGGTGCCAGTGCGAGACAGGGACCAAGACGCACCATGGCACACCGAGGCGGTGTGCCGCCGCGACGAGGCCGGCCTGTTCTTCGCCCCCTCCAAGGAACCCACCGCGGCCCGGCTCTCCCGTGAAGAGGCCGCGAAACGGGTCTGTGCCCGCTGTCCCGTCATGGTCGAGTGCCGCGAGCACGCCCTCCTGCAACCAGAGCCCTACGGCGTCTGGGGCGGCCTGACCGCGGCAGAACGCCGAGTGGTCCTCGCCAGGAGGCGCCGCCGCGACATGGAACTCAAGAAGACGGCCAGGACGCCGGACCACATAGCGCAGGCAGGCTGAAGACAGCCCGCACGCGAAAAAGGGGCGCTCCCTCCGCACCGGGAGCGCCCCTCGCTTTTTTCGGCTTACGGGGTGGTCATGCCGTTAAGGGGCGCGGGGAACTGCGCGATCGGCCACAACGAACCCGCGGCCGCCGAACCACAGACCCCCCGAACCCGTAGGCGCCGTCTCCCTACTTGGCCCGATCGAAGTCAATCGCGCTGTAAGCCCGCAGCTTGCTGAGCCGGTGCTCGGAATCAATCCTCCGCACCGTCCCCGACTTCGACCGCATCACGATCGAGTCGGTCGTCGCCGTCTCCGACCGGTACCGCACACCCCGCAGCAACTCGCCGTCCGTGATCCCGGTCGCGACGAAGAACACGTTGTCCCCGGCGACCAGGTCGTCGGTCATCAGCACCCGGTCCAGATCGTGCCCG
>JABFXD010000414.1 GCA_013361925.1 Streptomyces sp.
GCGGAGGGCGGCGTAGTCGCGGGCGACGTCGAGCACGCGCTTGTTCGCGAACAGGATGGCGGCCAGGGTGAATTCGGCGACCGGCAGGGCGTTGGCGGCGGCCGCGGAGGAGACCGCGATGCCGCGTCGCCAGACGGCGTCGGTGACATGGTGCTTGACCGAGCCGGCCGCGTGGACGACCGCCCGCAGCCCGGGCAGACGGCGCAGTGTCTCCTCGGTGAGTTCCGGTGCGCCCCAGTGGGTGAAGAGCACCTCGGCCTCGGCGAGTCGACCGGCGTCCGCGGTGGCGAGGTCGGTGACGACCCTGGCGAGGTCGACTCGCGCGACGGAACGGAGTCGGTCCAGTGAGCCTTCCGCCAGGAGCCGTTGGTGGAGGGGGGAGTCCATGGCGAGCAGGACGGTGGGCGGCCGGCTGGTGTTCAGGAGGGTGCCTTCCTGGACGGACAGGGTCATTTGACGGCGCCCGCGGTCAGGCCGGAGCGCCAGAAGCGCTGGAGGCACACGAAGGCGACGATCAGCGGGACGACGGCGACGAGGGAGCCGGTGATGACGAGCGAGTAGTACTCGGGCTGCTGCTGGGTGACGCTGTTCCACATGAACAGGCCCAGGTTGACCGGGTAGAGCGAGTCGTCGTTGAGCATGACGAGGGCGCCGAAGAAGTTGTTCCAGCTGGCGGTGAACGAGAACAGGAAGATCGTCATGAAGCCGGGGGCCAGCATGGGCAGGGAGATCCGGGAGAACACGCGCAGTTCGCCGGCGCCGTCCACGCGGGCCGCCTCCAGCACCTCGCCCGGCACATAGCCCTCCGAGAAGACGCGGGCGAGGTAGACGCCGAACGGGTTGACCAGGGCCGGCAGCAGCAGCGCCCAGTAGGTGTCGACGATGCCCGCCTTGCTGGCGAGCAGGTACATCGGGAGCTGGATGACGGTGGTGGGGACGAGGACACCGCCCAGCACCAGGCCGAACAGCTTCTCCTTGCCGCGGAACGCGTACTTGTCGAAGGCGTAGCCCGTGGCCACGCACAGAAGGGTGGAGGCGGCGGAGCCCACGACGGAGTAGAGGATGCTGTTGCCGAACCAACGCAGGTATATGCCGTCGTCGAAGGTCAGGACCCGTTCGAGGTTCGCAAAGAGGTTGAAGTCGCCGAAGGCGAAGCCCGAGGTGGCGAACAGGTCGCGGTGGTTCTTGGTGGCGGCGAACAGCAGCCAGCTGACCGGCATGAGTGTGTAGAACGCGGCGACGATCAGGATGCCGTTGACGGCTCCCTTGGAGAGCAGGGCGCTGGTCGAGGCGCGGCGCCGGGTGGTGGTGGGGGTGCTCATGACGTGGCCGCCTTCCACCGGTTGCCGAGCCGGGTGACGAGGTAGGAGAGGGCGATGCCGAGCAAGGCGAGCATCAGGGACGCGGCGGCGGCCAGACCGTAGTCGTGCTGCACGAACCCGGCCTTCCAGATGAAGAGCGTGGGCGACCACTCGGTGTCGATGGAGGGCGCGCCCCGCTGGTTGAGGAGTTTCGGCTCGGTGAAGATCTGGATCGCGCCGACACAGGTGAACAGAACGGTCATGACGACCGCGGAGGCGATCATCGGGACCTTGATCCGCAGGGCGGTGCGCAGGGCTCCGGCGCCGTCCACGACGGCCGCTTCGATCACTTCGCGCGGGACGGCCTGCAACGCGGCGTAGAAGATGACCATGTTGTAGCCCGTCCACTGCCAGGCGCACAGGTTGACCATCGAGGCGAGCACATGGTCGTCGCGGTAGAAGTCCCAGGACCCGCCGAGCGCGCCGATCCAGTCGAGCACCGGGCTCAGGCCGGGTGTGTAGAGATAGATCCAGATGATCGAGGCGATCAGTCCGGGAATCGCGTGCGGCAGGAACAGGGCGAGCTGAAAGAAGCGTTTGGCGCGGGCCAGCGCGGAGTCGACGAGGAGGGCGAGGGCGAGCGAGCCGCCGATCATGACCGGGATGTAGAGGGCGCAGTACAGCGCGATGTGCGCGAAGGAGGACCGGAAGCCGTCGTCGGCCAGGGCGTTGGCGTAGTTGTCGAAGCCGGAGAAGACGCGTTCGGCACCGCCGAAGCCGAGGCCTGAGGAGCGCTCCTGGAAGAGGCTCATCCAGAGTGCGTAGGCGATGGGGGCGACCATGACCACGGCGAACAGGAGGAAGAACGGGGCGATGAGGAGGGCGGCGGTGCGGTGTTGATCGCGCCGGAGTGGTGAGGCGCCCGGTGACTGGGTCGGGGGGCGGTGTGTCGCCCGGTTGCTTGTGGGGCGGGTGGAGGTGAGGGCCACGGGGGCTCCTTGGCGGGCGGGGTGAAGGGAGGAGTGGGGGGCGGGGGGTGGTTCGGCTTGTCGTGTGGCTGCGGGGGCGTGGGGGCTGGTCGCGCAGTTCCCCGCGCCCCCTGGTGGGTCGGCCGAGACCTCGTCGAGAAGTGAGCGGGCGCCCGTGCGGTCGTCGAAGAGCCGGCCCTGTGCCAGGCTCGCGGTGCTACTTCGCGAGCTTCAGGCCCCGGTCCGTTATCCCCGACTCCGCCTTCTGCTGGCCCGCTTCGACTCCTGCCGTGAAGCCGGACTTGGCGGTGGTGTCCTGGACGGCGGTGTAGACGTCCATCTGGTTGGGGCCCCACGTCCAGCCGGGCACGATCGTGTCGACCTGCTCGGAGGCGAGGGCGTAGAGGTCCTGGCCGCTCAGGTACGCGGTGTCGAACCTGGCGGCGGCCACCTCACGCATCTCGGGGTTGGCCGGCAGCGCACTGCTCGGCGACTCCAGGTCGGCGAGGCGGGCCTCGACACCGGCCTTGTTCGTGGTGAGCCAGGTGATGAACTCGGTCGCGGCCTCGGCCTGGTCGCTGCCCTTGAGGACGCCGTAGGAGGTGCCGCCGTAGTTGCCGCTCGCGGCGGTGCCCCAGTTGGGGATGGGGGCCGCGGCCCACTTGCCGGCGAGGTCGGGCATGGACGTCTTCATGCCGCCCGCGGACCAGGAGGCGCCGAGGTAGGAGAGGGTCTTGCCGTCGGTGCGGGCCTTGGTCTCCTCGGGGCTCCAGCCGGCGAAGGACTGCACGAGGCCGTCGTCGACGAGGCCGTCCCAGTAGGCGGCGACCTTCTTGGTGGCGGCGTCGTTCACCGCGGGCTTCCAGGCGTCGCCCTCGGTCGCGAACCACTTGCCGCCGGCCTGCCAGGACAGCGCGGCCAGCAGCGCCGGGTCGCTCTTCGGCATCGAGGCGAGGCGGACGTTCTTGTCCTGCTTCTTGACCTTCTCCGCGGCGGCCTTGAACTCGTCCCAGGTCTTGGGGACCTCGATGCCGTACTTCTTGAACAGGTCGGTGCGGTAGTAGTACAGCTGCGGGGCGACGTCGTAGGGCACGGTCCAGGTCTTGCCGCCGAAGGTCACCAGGCTCTGCACGGACTCCGGGAACTTCGACTTGACCGTTTCACCGGCGTACTTGGTCAAATCGATCAGGTTTCCCTGGCTCGCGAACTCGGGGACCATCTGGTACTCGATCGTGGCCACGTCGGGCGCGTTGTCCGCCTTCACCGCGTTGGC